>JAKDUN010000125.1 GCA_030457675.1 Brachybacterium sp.
TCCGCCGCTGCCTCCCCCGCCTCCCGCGCGGGCCTGGCCAAGCGCACCCGGCTCACCAAGCCCACCGTCTCGAAGCTGGTCGAGGAGCTGGTGGGAGCCGAGCTCGTCGAGGAGGGAGACCCGATCGCCTCGGGCGCCGGCCGCCCGATGGTGCCGCTGATGCCGGCCCGCGGCACCCTGCTGGCGATCGGCCTGGAGATCGCCGCCGACCATGTGGCCTGCCTCGGGATCGATCTGGCCGGCGAGGTGCTCGGCCACCACATCGAATACCTGAAGGTCACCGCGACCTCCGCCGAGGAGGCGATCAACCTCGCCGCAGAGCTGGTGGGGCGGGTGCGCGCCGAGGCGGAGGGCCTGCCCGTGGTCGAGGTGGTGGTCGCGGTCCCCGGGCGCATCGCCCCGGACGACGGCCGGGTGCTGTCGGCCCCGAACCTGGACTGGACCGAGGTCCCTCTGGTGGGGCGGCTGCTCGCCCGTCCCGAGCTCGCGGGCCTGTCGGTGCGGGCGCAGAACGACAACCGCCTCTCGGTGCTCACCGAGATCGACCACCGGCCGGGCGAGTCCTTCATCTACCTGCGCGGATCGACCGGCATCGGCGGCGCGGTGGTGCTCGACGGCGCACTGATGACCGGCGCTCATGGCTGGGCCGGCGAGTTCGGGCACACGGTGATCGATCCGGGCGGCGCCACCTGCCGCTGCGGCCGCCAGGGCTGCCTGGAGGCCTACGTCTCGTATCACGCACTGCGGGAGCGGGCCGGGCTCAGCGACGACATCCTCATCGAGGACCTGGTCGATGCGCTCGCCCTGACCCGCGACCGCGCCGAGGTGATCGGCATGATCGGGCGCTCGCTGGGCCTGGCGATCGCCAACGCCCTGAACGTGCTGGACCTGACCACGGTGGTGCTCTCGGGCTACCTGGCCCCGATCGCGGACGAGTTGGAGCCGGTGATCCGCGAGACCGTGGAACGGCACGCCCTCGCGATCGAGGCCGGCCCGGTGCTGATCGAGCGCTCGGACGGCCAGGTCGATCCCGCCCTGCATGGCGCGGCCCGAGCGGCTCTGCAGCCGGTGTTCAACGCTCCCGGGACGTGGATCGCCCGACCCCGCACCGTCATCGCTTGATTCGCCGCCCTGGCTCACCACCCGAAGTCCGCTCCCGCCGGCACGAAACTCGGCGGCATCCGCGCCCGGCCAGAACGGCCGCATAGGCGCCACTACGCGCCTCTACCACCAGTGATCGTTCTCGACTGCACCGAAATCTTTCGTTTATGTTCCGGCAAGCCACCGCCGGGTCGACTGATTCCCACAGTCCCGTTTGACCTGCACATGCTTACGATAGAGGCGAGGTCACACCGCTGTCGAGAAGCCCTTGACCGTGTGCGAGGCGATCTCTAGTCTGTGAATGCATCTCTTTCGTGGTGAAACTTTTTAAGAAACATTTCATTCGCGAAAGGGAGGGACGCCCCGCGGCAGGGACGCCGCGGCCAGTCCCTCCGTGACGAGCTCGTCCCCCGCCGGCTCACCGGCGAACCGCGACCACGGCTGCCCGACCCCTCATGGTGCTCCGCGATTCCGCTCTCTCATCACCCCCCAGGAGTTCCCGATGACCAACCCCCTGTCACAGCTCGCCGTCCGCCGCACTTTCGTGGGACTGACCGCCGCAGCCTTCGGCACACTCGCCCTCGCCTCCTGCGGAGGCTCCGAAGAGGTCGAGGTCGACGCCACCTCCCAGAACGTCGGCGCAATGGAGACCTTCGAGGCCGATCAACAGTTCAAGGCCACCGAGCCGATCACCGTCTCGATGCTGTGGACGGACTGGCCCGAGCAGCCCGTCAAGGAGACCTGGCAGGTATTCGACCGCATCAAGGAGCTGACCGATGTCCAGCTCGAGCTCACGCATGTCCCCTTCAGCGACTCCGTCGAGAAGCGCAGCCTGCTGATCAGCGCGGGTGATGCGCCCACGATCATCCCCCCTGATCTACCGCGGCGACGAGACCCCCTTCGTCTCCTCCGGCGCGATCCTGGCGATGAGCGACTTCGTCGAGCACATGCCGAACTTCCGCAAGTACGTGGAGGAGTGGGAGCAGGCCGAGATGGTCGAGAACCTCAAGCAGGCCGACGGGAAGTACTACATGCTGCCGGGCCTGCAAGAGGTGTGGGTGCCCTCGTTCTCCCTGATCATCCGCAAGGACGTCTGGGAGGAGATCGGCATCGGGATCCCCGCGACCTGGGACGAGGTCCATGAGGGCCTGCAGGCCATCAAGGAGAAGTACCCCGACTCGCTCCCGCTGGCCGACGGCTTCGAGGGCCAGTCCCTGATCAACTACGGCGGCTATGCCTTCAACACTCGGGCCGGATGGGGTTTTGGGGACGGGACGATCGGAGGTCACGATGGCGAGCCGCTCCGCTACGCGGCGGTCACCGAGGAGTACAAGGCGATGGTCGAGTACTACCGCACCCTGGTCGCCGAAGGTCTGCTGGATCCCGAGACGCTCACCGCCTCGAACGACGGCAGCGGCGCCGGTGGCGTCGCGGAGAAGTTCGCCGCGGAGGCCTGCTTCGCCGCCTCCGGCTCCACAGGCACGGCCATCGAGTTCGCGCAGGCCCTGGACGAGACGCTCGGGGCGGGGAACTACGACCTCCAGTTGATCCCGCCTCCCGCTGGACCGGGCGGGAACATCATGGGCCCGCGCAACTTCTGGCATGGCTTCATGCTCAGCTCCGAGATCGCGGAGTCCGAGAACTTCCTGGCCATCCTCCAGTTCCTGGACTGGCTGTATTTCAACCCGGAGGCGCGAGAGATGCAGCGCTGGGGAATCGAGGGCGAGACGTACACCAAGGCCGAGGACGGCACCATCGAGCTGGCGGAGGGCTACTCCCTGGACTCCTTCGACCTGAACGTCGGCGCCGGGACGGACCTGCTCAAGGATCTGGGCTTCTCCACCTTCCTGGCCGAGGCCACCGAGTCCCGGGAGCTCAAAGAGTCCTACAACTCCGCGGAGTACACCGAGTACATCGACGGCGTGACCGAGAATCTCGAATCGATGCCCCCGTGGGCTCCTGCACCGCTGGAAGAGGCGGAGCTCGAGCAGGCTTCCCTGATGGCGACACCGCTGAAGGACGCCGTGGACACCGCCACGCTGCAGTTCATCCTCGGCGACCGCGACATGGGCGAATGGGATGACTTCGCCGCGGAGCTCGAGGCCTCCGGACTGCAGAGCTACATGGACCTGATCAACGGCGCCCGCGAACGGTTCCTCGAAAGTTCCTGAGCCGATGCCGGCGCCGACCTCAGCGGCAGCGTCGGCCTGCTCCGGACGTCAGGGAGCCTGCTCCCCTCCGGAGCCGTCGATCCCTGCGGGGGCCGACGACTCCCGCTCGATGAGCTGGGTCTCCAGCTTGAAGGGGTGGGCGAAGAGCCCCGGGTCCGAGGACAGTGCCAGCAGACGCTCGATCGCGACCTGCCCCATCGAGAACAGGGGCTGGCGCACCGCGGTGAGCTGCGGATGGGTCCACTGCGCGATCATCGTGTCGTCGAAGCTGACGACGCTGAGGTCCTCGGGGACATCGATGCCGTGCTGTCGGGCGCCGCGCAGGGCCCCGACCGCGAGGGTGTCGGCGACGGCGAAGATCGCCGTGGGCGGCTCGGGCAGCTGCAGCAGTCGCTCGGCACCGCGCTGGCCGTCCTCGTAGGAGAAGCTGCCGTGCTCGATCAGCTCGCGCTCCCACCGCACGCCGGCCGAGCCGAGTGCGGAGTGGTAGCCCTGGAGCCGCTGGCGCGCCGGGACCGAGTCCTCCGGCCCCGCCAGCACGCCGATGCGGCGCTGCCCGTGATCCAGCAGGTGCTGGACTGCGCTGCTGCCGCCCTCCCAGTTGGTGGCCGAGATGGTGACGATCCCCTGGACGTCGGGATCGATGGAGACCGGGTCGATCGCGATCAGGGGCAGCGAGAGGTCCTTGCTCCAGCGGGCGTGACGGGCACCGATCGGGGTGGTCACCAGGATGACGCCCTCGACGCCCCGGGAGGCGACTTCGGCCATCCAGGCCCGGGAGAGACCGGCGGAGGTCTGGTCGCCGCTGACCACGATCAGGTCCACGTCCGCTCGGTGCGCGGCCTGTTCGGCCCCTTCGAGCACCTGCAGGGAGTAGGGACTGGTGAGGGTGTCGAAGTGGATCAGCGCCGAGCGGCGACGGTCGCTCTCGCGCCGCTTGGGCTGGTAGCCGAGGTCGCGGGCGGCCCGGGCGACGGTCTCGCGCGTCGACTGCCGCACGTCGGCACGCCCGTTCATCACCTTGGAGGCGGTGGCCAGGGAGACCCCGGCCTTCTCCGCCACCTCCTTCAGCGTGACCCGCTCGCTGCTCGCATCGCTCTGTGCCATGACCTCACCTCTCCCTGCGTCGGGGCATCGGCACCCCCGGCCTGCCTCACGGACACTACCCGCCGGGACGGCCTTGACCGGCACCACCATCAACCATAACCTGAATGATAACGCAACTTTCAGTAGTGTTTTATGCCATTTTCGTATACCGGGAGCGCGAGTGCCGCTCCCCCGGTGCTCACCGTGGAGGCTCCCGTATGGCGCTGTTCGACATGTCCCTCGACGCGCTGCGGGAGTACCGGCCACCGCTCGAGGAGCCCGCCGACCTCACCTCCTTCTGGGAGGAGACCCTCGCCCGCGCCCGGGAGGCCGCCGCGCCGATCCTCTCGATCGAGCGCGCGGACAACGGCCTGACGCTGATCGACACCTGGGATGTGACCTTCGCCGGGCACGACGCCACCCCCGTGCGCGCCTGGTACAACCGTCCGGCCGGCGTCACGGAGGAGATCCCCGTCGTCGTCGAGTACATCGGGTACGGCGGCGGCCGCGGAGAGCCGCTCGAGCGCCTGGCCTGGGCGGCCGCGGGCCACGGGCACCTGCTGATGGACACCCGTGGCCAGGGCTCCGCCTGGGGCGCGGGCGGGCACACCGCAGATCCCGTCGGCTCGGGCCCGGCAGTGCCGGGCGTGATGACCCGCGGCATCGAGTCCCCGCACACCTCCTACCTCACCCGCCTGCTCACCGACGCGGCCCGGGCCGTGGACGCCGCCCGGGCACTGCCCGGGGCCGACGGGCGCGTGGTGCTCACGGGCAACAGCCAGGGCGGCGGGCTCGCGCTCGGGGCCGCGGGACTGGCGCCCGATGTGGACGCGCTGCTCACCAACGTCCCGTTCCTCACGCACATGCGCCGCGCGGTCGACATCACCGATGCCGATCCCTACCAGGAGATCGTGCGCTACCTGGCGGTGCACCGGGACCTCGAGGAGCAGACCTTCGCGACCCTGGCCTACGTCGACGCGATGCACCTGGGCCGCCGCGCCACCGCGCCGGCGCTGTTCTCGGTGGCGCTGCGGGACATGATCTGCCCGCCCTCGACCGTGTTCGCGGCGTACAACCACTACGGCAGCGCCACCGGCGCCGACCCGGAGCGGGAGATCGTCGTCTACCCCTACAACCACCACGAGGGCGGCGGCCCCGCCCAGCAGCGCCGCCAGCTGGACTGGCTGCGGGACCTGCTATGAGCAGCGTCGACGGCGATCTGGCCTGGCTCGGCGAGTATGCCGCCGCCCGCCTGCCACGCGAGGTCCGGCTGCGGGCCGAGGGGCCGCTCGCGGCGACGGCTGAGGCGGAGATCGCCCGGCTGCGCGCGATGTCCAGCGGCGCCGCCGGCTCCCTGCACCTGTGGGATCCGCAGGCCGCGGCGCAGGAGGTCCCGGAGGCCGACGGCCCGCTCGCCCCGGTGCTCGAGGAGCTCGCCGCCGCCGGTGAGGAGGCCTTCGCGCTGCGTGCCGAGGGGGAACGCCGAACGGTGATCGCCGCAGGCCGGGGCCTTCTGCACGGCTTCTACGCCGTGCTCCTGGGGCAGGTGCCCACGGAGCGCGCCGACTGGTCCGTGCATGCCCCGGCGCAGGCCGTGCGGATGCTGGACCACTGGGACAACATGACCGTCCACCCCGTGATGGGGCAGGTCGAGCGCGGCTACGCCGGCGGCTCGCTGTTCTACGAGCACGGCGAGCTGCGCACGGACCTGGACCGGGTGGAGCACTATGCGCGGCTGCTGGCCGCGGTGGGCATCAACCGGGTCGCGCTGAACAACGTCAACGTCCACTCCCGCGAGGCGACGCTGCTGACCACGCGCCTGCACCAGGTGGCGCGCCTCGCGGAGATCTTCCGCGCCCAGGGAATCTCGGTGCTCCTGGCCGTCTCCTTCGCCTCGCCGATCGTGCTGGGCGGCCTGGAGACCTCCGATCCGTTGGACGCCGACGTGCAGGACTGGTGGCGCGTCACCGCCGAGGCGGTCTACGCGCGGATCCCCGACTTCGGCGGTTTCGTGGTCAAGGCGGACTCCGAGGGCCAGCCCGGCCCGTTCACCTACGGCCGGGATCATGCCGACGGGGCGAACCTGCTGGCCCGCGCCCTGGCCCCGCACGGCGGGGAGGTGTTCTG
The DNA here is from genome assembly GCA_030457675.1 of Brachybacterium sp. GTDB lineage: Bacteria > Actinomycetota > Actinomycetes > Actinomycetales > Dermabacteraceae > Brachybacterium. The sequence continues at coordinate 6,486 of JAKDUN010000125.1, forward strand.
GCGGGCCTTCGTCTACGACTACCGCCAGGACTGGCGCGACCGCGGCACCGATCGGGCACGCGCCGCCCACGACCACTTCGCACCGCTGGACGGCAGCTTCGACGACAACGTGATCGTGCAGGTCAAACACGGGCCGATGGACTTCCAGGTCCGCGAGCCCGTCTCCCCCGTGATCGGGGCGATGCCCGGCACCCGTCTCGCGGTCGAGCTGCAGGTCACCCAGGAGTACACCGGCCAGCAGAAGCACCTGTGCTACCTCGCGCCGTGGTGGAGCGAGAACCTGCGCTTCCCCTTCGGCGACCCCCGCGCCGCCGGGCCGGAGGCGGCGCCGACCGTCGCGCGGCTCGCGGCGGGGACGAGAGCGCTGCCCGGCGGGGTGGTCGGGGTCTCCAACGTCGGCTCCGACGAGTTCTGGACCGGCCACCCGCTCGCACAGGCGAACCTGTTCGCCCTGGGGCGGCTTGCCTGGGACCCGGAGCTGTCCCCGCAGCAGATCCTGGAGGAGTGGATCGCGGCGACGTTCGGGACCGATCCGCTGGTCGGCGAGGTGCTGCACGAGCTGCTGGACGAGTCGTGGCGGCGGTACGAGAGCTACACCGCCCCGCTCGGGGTGGGGTTCATGGTGCGGCCCGGCCACCACTACGGCCCCGACGTGGACGGCTACGAGTACACGCCGTGGGGCACCTACCACTTCGCGGACCGCGATGGCATCGGCGTGGATCGCAGCGTCGCCACCGGCACCGGCTTCGCCGGTCTGTTCCCCGAGCCGTGGGCCTCTCGCTACGAGGACGTGCGCACCTGCCCCGACGAGCTGCTGCTGTTCTTCCATCACGTGCCGTACACACACCGTCTGCACAGCGGGAAAACCGTCATCCAGCACATCTACGATTCCCGGGCCGACGCCTACGAGCAGGTGCTCACGCTGCGCCCGCGCTGGCAGGAGCTCGCCGGGCGCGTCCCGTCGGCCCTGCACGAGCGGGTGGAGGAGCTGCTGCGTGAGCAGGAGCGCTCCGCGGAAGAATGGCGCGATCAGCTGCGCACCTACTTCTACCGCGCCTCCGGCATCCCCGACGCGAGCGGGCGACCGATCTACTGACCCCGGCTCCTCCGGGAGGCCGAGCGCCGAGCGAGTCGGCGCAGAACAGCGGGGGCCGTGCCGTGGCACCGCCCCCGCTGCTTCCCGCACAGGCCCGTCGTCCCTGGGGGCCGATGCCCTCAGGCGCTCTCAGCGCCGCAGCGCCGGGTGCCCTGCCCGTCCGCTCGCCTCGGCGAGCGCGTCCTGCACCGCGTAGTAGGCGGGCGTGCGGGTGAAGTCGTCCCACAGCACGGTCGCCGCGCCCTCCCCCGGGAAGGTGCCCGGCACCCACGAGTACTTGTC
>JAKDUN010000126.1 GCA_030457675.1 Brachybacterium sp.
GGCGCCGCTGCACAGCCCGGCGCCGCTGCACGGACCGACCTCGCGGTCCCTCCTCGCCTCCTGGTGGAGGACGACGGGCTCGCCGCACTCCCCCGGGTGCTCTCGGCGCTGCTCGCGGGCGGCGGGATCGTCGGCCCCGCCTCTGCCGTGACCGCGCGCCAGGCCGAGGACGAGGGCCTCACCGCGGGTCGCTGACGGCCGGTCAGGGGTGCGGAGAACCAGCCTGCGGAGCGCCAGGATGCGGCACGTCGCAGGGCGGGTCCCGGCAGGGTCAGCCGGCGCGCAGGGTCGCGACGGCCTCGCTGGGTTCGCCGTCGAAGATCGCTTCTCCCTTGCGGAGGACGACGATCCGAGTGCACAGCTTCTCGAGCATCTCCAGCTCGTGGGAGACCACGATCATGGTGCGGCCGGCCCGCTGCAGCTCGCGGATGCGCTCGAGGCACTTGCGCTGGAACGGCTCGTCCCCGACCGAGAGGATCTCGTCGACCAGGAAGATGTCCGGCTCGGTGTGCACGGCCACGGAGAAGGCCAGGCGCAGGAACATGCCCGAGCTGTAGTACTTCACGTCGGTGTCGATGAACTCCTCGATCTCGCTGAAGGCGACGATCTCGTCGAACTTCGCATCGATCTGCTCCCGGCTCATGCCGAGGATGGCGCCGTTGAGGTAGACGTTCTCGCGCCCGGAGAGGTCGGGGTGGAAACCGGCGCCCACCTCGATCAGCCCGGCGACGCGGCCGCGCAGCAGCACCCGTCCCCGGTCCGGATAGAGCACCCCGGAGACGGTCTTGAGCAGGGTCGACTTCCCCGAGCCGTTGAAGCCGATCAGCCCCACTGTCTCCCCCGCATGCACCGTGAGGTCCACGTCGTCCAGCGCGAGGAAGCTGTCGGCGAGCTTCTTGCGCTGCAGCGCGGAGAACGCCAGCTCCTTCAGGGAGTGGTCGTGGCGCAGGGAGAACTGCTTGGTGACGTGCTCGATGCGGACCATCTCGCGGTCGGTGGGGACCGCGGCGGACTCGGGCACGGAATCGATGTTCGGGCTCATCGCACAGCTCCCCTCACAGTTCCTGGGCGAAGCGCCGCTTGGAGCGCTCGAAGAGGACGGTGCCGACGACGAAGGTCGCGACGGCGATCAGCATCCCGGCCCACCACAGGCCGAAGGGCTCGCCCGGGCTCGCGAGCGAGGGATCCGCGGCGACACCCTGGACGGTCTCCGGGGTATAGCGCCAGAAGGCGACGTGGAACAGCTCCACGACGATGGTCAGCGGGTTCAGCTGGTACAGCCACCACCAGATGGTCCCGCCGATCGCGGCCTCGACCATCGAGATCCGGTACAGCACCGGGGAGAGCCAGGTGGCGACCATGACGATGAGATCCACGAAGTTCTCGACGTCGCGGAAGGCGGCGTTCAGGGCCGCGGTGATCATGCCCAGGCCCATGGTGAAGACCACCAGGATCACCAGCCCCAGTCCGAAGGCGATCGCCGCGGTGAACGAGGGCATCCATCCGAACAGCAGCGCCCCCACCACCAGCACCAGCAGCTGGGGCAGGAAGTGCACCAGGGCCACGATCATGCTCGCCCAGGGGAACAGCTCGCTGGGCAGATAGATCTTCGAGACCAGCGCCTGGTTGCCGGTGATCGAGCGCGTGGCGTTGCCGAACACCTCGCCGAAGAGATTCACCACCACGATGCCGCTGAAGAGGTACACCGCGTAGGCGGGGGTGTCGCGGTTCAGCTGCAGGAACACGCCGAGCGCGATGTAGAAGACGATGAACTGCACCGCCGGCTTGACGTAGCTCCACAGCATGCCCAGGGCGCTGCCGCGGTAGCGCACCCGCAGCTCCTTGCGCACCAGCAGGCGCAGCAGGAAGCGCTCCCGGAGCGGGTTCAGCCACCCCGCATCCTGCCCAGGGGCGCGCCACCCCTCGGCCTGTTCGGCGCGGCTGGGCAGCCACGCCGAGGCTCCGCCGCCGGCGCTCACGCCGCGCTGCCTCCGCCGCCGGAGACCGTGGGGGCCTCCTGCTGCGGGACCCGGTCACGGACCGGCGCCGGGTTCTCGGCGAAGGTCTTCTCCCAGGCATCGAAGGAGGTGATCCGCGCTGCGGCCTGCCGGTACTGCTCTCGCAGCGCATTCCAGCCGCGGTGCAGCGCCACATGGGCCGAGAGCGCCTCGCCGAGCATCTCGCGCACCTGCCGCGGATTCCGCTTGTACCAGGACACCTGGGTGCCCTCCGCGTTGGAGACGAGCGCGCTGTCGTAGGCGGACAGCCGCCACCACTTCGCGTCCAGGTGCGGGATCGCCGCCTGCGGGTTCTCCTCGGACCGCGCCTTGGGCGGCGTGACCAGCTGCTTGACCAGGGTCTTCGCCGTCCATGCCGGCAGCATCAGGCGGCGCGGCTCGGTGAAGGGACGACCCTTGCGCGGAGGCTTGTCCACGTGGATCGGCGGATAGAGATCCGGGTCCTTCTTGGCGGAGGCATCGTCGAAGGACGAGGCCATGGCGCGGATCTCGGGGAGCTTGGTGCCGATCGAGGGGTGCAGGGCCTCGGGCCCCTCGAGCACGTCCTTCTGGGCCATCAGCCGGCCCGCCTCGGTGTAGTACTGCATGGAGATCAGGTGCTTGACGTCCATGAACTGCGATTCCTTGACCACCCGGCCGCCGCGCGGGTACGGGGAGTGCAGCAACGCGGTGATGATCCGGTTGCGCTCGTGGAAGTACGCCTGCCAGCCCACCAGGTCGTCCTTGTCCACCCAGCTCATGTGCCACACACCGGCGCCGGGCAGGGAGACCGTGGGATACCCGGCCTTCTTCGCCCGCAGGCCGTACTCGGCGTCGTCCCACTTGATGAACACCGGCAGGCTCAGCCCGATGGCGCGCACCGTCTCGGTGGGGATCAGGCAGCTCCACCAGCCGTTGTAGTCGACGTCCGCGCGGCGGTGCAGCCACGGGGTCGAGCGCAGCGGCTCGGCGGCGAAGTCATGCCCGGTCGTGCCCTCCGGGATCGCGACCGCCGGCTGGATGCGCCACGGATCCACGACCTCGCCGTAGGTGTGCAGCACCGAGCGGTTGTTGAGATCGAACATATGGGCGCCGACGAGGGTCGGACGGGTCGCGAAGTCTGCGAAGGTCACCATGCGGATCAGCGACTCGGGCTCGATGACGATGTCGTCGTCGCAGTTGATGACGTAGGTGGAGGCACCGGCAGTGGAGGCCTCGTACATGCCGCGGGAGAAGCCGCCGGAGCCACCGATGTTGCCCTGCTCGATGATCTGCAGCTGCGCGCCGAGGGTCTCCTGCAGCGGGGCGAGCTCCTCGGCGTGGTCGGTCAGCCGATCCGCGCCCTGGTCCACGACGTACATGACGTCGAGGAGATCACGCAGGTCGGGGTCCTCGGCGACGGTGCGGATGTTCTCCAGGCAGTACTCGACCTTGTTCATCGTGGTCATCGAGATGGAGAAGCTGCCCTCGGTGCGGGCGAGGTCGGCGTCGGCGGTCCATTCGGCGCCGAGCACGGTGAGGTCCTCGGAGCCGGCGTAGGCGTCGAACCAGTACCAGCCACCGTCGCCGAAGGCAGTCAGCGGGAGGTCGAAGACCTGCTCGCTCACGCCGGACACGTTCCGGGACTCCTGTCGCTGCAGAGAGCCGCGGGCGGTGGAGCGCATCACGACCAGGTGACCGGTCCCGGAGGTGCGGATCCTCAGGCGCACGGCGCGCACCGGGGTCCAGCGGCGCCAGTAGCTCGCCGGGAAGGCGTTGAAGTAGGTGCCGAAGGAGCGCATGCTCCGTGCGGGCAGGCCCACCGAGTAGCGCTCATCGAGTTCGCTGATGTCGACCTGGGCCTGCACCGAACGCTGGGTCGAGGGGCCCTCCGGCCCACTCGGGCGGGCGGGCTCGGAGCCGCCTCCGAGGCCGAGGGCGCTGCCGGTGGCGCCGGAGCGCGCGTCGGCGGACTCGATGTACAGCGGGACGATGTCCGGGGAGGACTCGTACGGAAGGATCAGGCGCTGCAGCAGCCGCTGCGGAGCGCCCTCGGCCGGAGCCGCGGTCTCACGGGATGTCGCGGTGGCAGGGGTGGCGTTCATGGTGCTCCTCGTCGGCGTTCATCGGAGGCCCTGCCGGCGCGGCGGGGCGCTCATGTCACGCACGCAGCAGGTCGGGCAGCTTGTTGTCGGCCATGGTCAGGGCGGAGCCGATGGCCATGTGCATGTCCAGGTACTGGTAGGTGCCGAGCCTGCCCCCGAACAGGGTGCGCGGCTCGGCGTCGGCCAGCTTCCGATAGGCCAGCACCCGTTCGCGGTCGCGACCGGAGTTGATCGGGTAGTACGGCTCGTCCCCGGACTCGGCGAAGCGGGAGTACTCGCGCTGGATGACGGTGCGGTCGCTGGGGTAATAGTCGCGCTCGGGATGGAAGTGGCGGGGCTCGATGATGCGGGTGTAGGGGATCTCGGCGTCGGCGTAGTTCATCACCGAGGTGCCCTGGAAGTCGCCGACGTCGTGATGCTCGGTCTCCAGGTCGATCGTGCGCCAGCCGAGCTCCCCGAGCTCGAAGTCGAAGTAGCGGTCCATCGGGCCGGTGTAGACCACAGGGATGTTCCCGCGCACGGCATCCTTGTTCAACGGCTGGCTGGTGTCGAAGTAGTCGGTGTTCAGCTGCACCTCGATGTTCGGATGGTCCGCCATCCGCTCGAGCCACGCGGTGTAGCCGTCCTTCGGCAACCCCTCATAGGTGTCGTTGAAGTACCGATTGTTGTAGGTGTAGCGCACCGGGAGTCGCGAGATGATCGAGGCGGGCAGGTCCTTGGGGTCGGTCTGCCACTGCTTGCCGGTGTAGTTCTTGATGAACGCCTCGTACAGCGGACGGCCGATCAGCGAGATGCCCTTGTCATTGAGGTTCTCGGGGTCCTTGCCCGCGAACTCCCCGGCCTGTTCCTGGATCAGCTCGCGCGCCTCGTCAGGGGTGCGCGCCGAGCGGAAGAACTGGTTGACGGTGCCGAGGTTGATCGGCATCGGGTACACCTCGCCCTGGTGGGTCGTGTACACCTTGTGCTGGTAGCCGGTGAACTCGGTGAAGCGGTTCACGTACTCCCATACCCGCTCGTTCGAGGTGTGGAAGAGGTGCGCACCGTACTTGTGGACCTCGATGCCGGTCTGTTCGTCGGCTTCGGAGTAGGCATTGCCGCCCACGTGCGGCCGACGGTCGATGATGGTCACCTTCGCGCCGTGCTCGGCGACCGCGCGCTCGGCGATGGTGAGACCGAACAGGCCGGAGCCGACGATGAGGAGATCAGGAGTCGACACTAGTGGTCCTTTCGAAGCATGCGGAAGGTCCGCCGGGGACCTGGTCACAGTAACCGAACGGGAGGGGCTCCCGGGATGACGGACACGGCGCAGCGCGTGATGTGTCCGCCCTCATGCGATCCCCGGGCCGGTATCGCTGCGCTCCACGAAGCGGCGGTAGCCGAGCCGGCGCACCCACCCCGGGGCGAAGCGGTAGAGACCGCGCAGCACGAGGTTGCGCAGGAATCCCGCCGGGGAGAGGACCCGATCCAGCAGCATCCGGCGCTGCAACCGGACGTCGCTGGCGAACAGGCGCGACCCGCCGCGCCTGGCGAACAGCTCGTCGTCGACGCGGTAGTCCACCAGCACCTCGGACAGGTTCCCCATCCGGGCGCCGCCGAGCATCATCCGCTCCCACAGCCAGTAGTCCTCCAGCAGGGCGAGGTCCCGATAGCCGCCCACCGCGATCGCCACCGAGCGCCGCAGCACCACCGTGGGGTGGTGGAAGGGCCTGTGCTGGGGCAGGTAGCGCACGATCTCGTCATGCGCGAGCGGCCTGGTGCGCAGGGGGCCGGTCCCGGGCGGCACCTGGTCGCTGAACTCGCGCATCGAGGAGCCCAGCAGGTCCAGCCCCTCCTCGTCCATCCGCGGGATCTGCAGCGCGAAGCGTTCGGGTCGGCAGATGTCGTCGGCATCCGCCCGGGCCACGAGATCGTGCGGGCTGGATTCGAGGCCGTCCTGGAGCGCGGCCGCGACGCCGCGGTGGGCCTCGTGCCGCAGCACCAGCGCGGGGCCGAAGGCACCCTGCTCGACGTCCTCGACCACGGCCTCGAGCTCCGCCGGCAGCGGGCCGTCCACGGTAAGGATCAGCAGATCGGGCCGGTGCTGCTGCTCCAGGGTGGCGGTGCGCAGGGCGAGCTCGAGCCGGTCGGGCAGGTCGCGTCGCCACAGCGGCATGAGCACCGTGAACGCGGGGAGATGCGCCGCCGTCGAGCTCTCGACGTCCTCGGAGGTCACCGCCCGGCCACCCGCTCGATCGCGCGGATGTCTCCAGCGGCCTCCCCGTCGGCCGCGAGGACGGCGGCGGAGGGTCGTGGACCGCGCCGCAGCGCCGCCAGCAGTCCGCGCAGACCCACGGCGAACAGGCCGCCGCGATGACGCAGCAGCAGCCGCAGCCAGCCCAGCCCCGTCGCGCCGCCGTGCACGAGCTTCTCCAGCGGGCTGAAGGAGGAGGTGCGCAGCAGCGCCCAGAGCCGGTTGCGCACGTCGTAGAAGAAGCGGGCTCCGGGCCCGGACTGGGCGTTCCCGAAGGCGACGGTGCGATGTTCGACGACGGAGGCCGGCACCTGGAGGCCGCGCCCGTGGCGCAGCAGTCGACCCGTGTGCTCGAAGTCGTCCGACCAGATGAAGTAGTCCGCATAGGGAAGCCCCAGCCGGCGCACGTCCTGCCCGTTCAGCAGTGCGGAGACGTAGCTCGCGGTGCGGATCGGGCGCCCGCCGGCCCGTGCGGCGTCGCGCCTCTCCTGGGCGCTCGCGCCCAGCCGGGTGCGCTGGGTGTTCATTGGATGGTCCCGGCCGTCGGTCCACACGGCCCGGGAGCTGAGCACGCTGAGCCGCACGGGCGAGGCCTCCAGCGCCTTGAGCAGCTCGCGCAGGGCCTGCGGCTGCGGGACGGTGTCGTCGTCCATCACCCAGATCCAGTCGGCGTCGTGGCGCACGAGGGCACGGGCGATGCCGGCGGCGAAGCCGCCCGCCCCGCCGACGTTGCGTCGCAGGTGGACGACATCGGCCGCCAGCGGGTGCGCATCCGCCACGGCGCCGCTGGCGTCGGTGGAGGAGTTGTCGATCACCACCACCGCGTCCGGGCGCCGCTCCTGGGCGGCGAGCCCGTCGAGGCACTGCTGCAGCAGCGCCTCGCGGTTGTAGGTCACGACCACGGCCACCACTCGCTGCGCGAGCGCATCGGGGTGGGCATCACCTCGGTCCGGCGTTCGATCGCCGGTGGGTGCGGGATGAGTCACTGCGCCTCCTGCTGCTGATCCGTGCCGCACTGGCGGCGCCTCCACAGTGTACGGAGCGGGGCGCGACGGGTCCCACCACCCTATGACTGCGGTGTGAAGGTTCTCGGGAGGTTCTCCGATCGCCGCTCGACATGCCGCTCCGCGCCAGCGCGCCGAGCCGGGCGAGGGCTACCCTGGCGAGCGCTACATGCGCCCCAGGGGTCTGATCCGGGGTGTGCAGGTGTCGATTCGGACGGCACCGATCCCCACGACCGCACGGCCCGCGCCGAGAAGGAGACAGCTGTGAGCGATCAGCCGCCCCGTTCCCCGCGGGCAGGAGGGCCTCGCCGTCCCAGCGGCCATCGGGCCCGCGCCGGTGGCAGCGCCCGGCCGGTGCCGTCGGCCGATCGGCACGGCTCCTCATCCCCGAGGTCTCCGGGTCAGGGTCCGCCCCCGCCCCGTCCGCGGCCCCGCACGCCGGCCCCGTCCCCGGGCGCGCC
>JAKDUN010000127.1 GCA_030457675.1 Brachybacterium sp.
CCCGGCCACGGCAACGGCCACGGGAACGGCCACGGCAAGGGTCACGGCAAGGGCCACGGCCTCGCCCACGGCACGGACGTGGTCCGCTCCGGGAATGGCGGCTGACCCCTCCTGACCGGCATCCTGGGGGCGCCCGCGGTTCGAACCGCCGGCGCCCCCTTGTGCTTGCCCGACAACTTTCCGGCACGACCTCGCTGAACGGAGTCCCGTGACCACTACGCCTGGAGCGCTCGCCCGGCGCCTCGGCCTGTGGGATGCGGTGGTGATCGGCCTCGCCTCGATGATCGGCGCCGGCGCCTTCGTCTCCCTCGGCGCCGCGCAGGACCTCGCCGGGGCGCTGGCCCCGCTGGCCGTGCTCATCGCCGCGGGCGTCGCCCTGTGCAACGCCACCTCCACCGCCCAGCTGGCCGCCCAGCACCCTGCCGCCGGCGGCACCTACCACTACGGCAGGCAGCAGCTCGGCCCCTGGTGGGGCTTCCTCGCCGGCTGGTGCTTCGTGATCGGCAAGATCGCCTCCTGCGCCGCGATGGCCCTGGTCATCGCCGCCTACCTGGTGCCTGAGCCGGCACAGCGGATCGTCGCCGCACTGGTGGTCGTGGTGCTCACCGTCGTGAACCTGGTGGGCGTCACCCGCACCGCGGCCCTCGCCCGGGTGCTGGTCACCATCGCGCTGGGCGCCCTCGTGCTCACCGGGACGCGGCTGCTGATCGGCCTCGCGAGCGGTGGCGCCCCGGCCGACGGCGGGGCTGACGGCGGTACCGGCGGCGGGGCTGCCGGGGGCGCTGCCGACGGGGCCCTCGCGGGCGTCGCCGACGCGATCCCCGGCCCCCTCGCCGGCGCCGCCGCGGGCCTCTGGGACGGCGGGCTCGCGGCCGTGCTCGGTGCCGGCACCGGGGGTGCTGTCGGGATCGCGCTCGCCGTGGTCCAGGCCGCGGCGCTGATGTTCTTCGCCTTCGCCGGCTACGCCCGGGTGGCCACCCTCGGCGAGGAGGTCACCGCACCTCGCCGCACCATCCCTCGCGCGATCCTCCTCGCCCTCGGTGTCGTGGCTGGGCTGTACCTGGCGCTGTCCGTGGTGCTGGTGCTCGTGGGCCCCGCCCCCGGCGAGCAGGGCTGGGGCCCGGCGCCCTTCCTCACCGCGCTCGAATCCGTGGGCGCCGGCGGAGCCTGGAACGTGGTCATCACCGGGGGCGCGGTCGCCGCGGCCAGCGGAGCGCTGCTGGCCCTGGTCGCCGGCATCTCCCGCACCGCCCTGGCCATGGCCCGGGAGCGGGACCTGCCGCCGGTGCTCGCCCAAGTCAGTCCCCGGTTCTCGGTGCCGCAGCGCGCCGAGATCGCCGCCGGCCTCGCCGTGCTGGCGCTGGTGCTGCTCGCCGCGGACGTCCTGGTCGCGATCGCCGCCTCCGCCTTCGGGGTGCTGCTCTACTACGCCATCGCGAACCTCGCCGCGCTCACCCAGGCAGGGCAGTGGCGACTGTTCCCCAAGGTGATGCAGGTGCTGGGGCTGTGCGGCTGCGTGCTGCTGGTCGCGGCCCTGCCCGGACGCACGATCGTGGCCGGCGTGGCCCTGGTGCTGCTGGGCCTCGCCTACCGCGGAATCGTCCTGGTCGCACGCCGCTGAATCGCCGGCGGTCCACGCCGCGCCCGCGCCTCTTTCGCATAAGGCTGGACTAATATATGCGGAGCCGGGAGGATCGGGGCATGCACGCGCTCGATGTCCTCGGCGATCCCGTGCGGCGACGGATCCTCGAGCTCCTCGTCGACGACGGGGAGCCGGGCACGTCCAGGGCCGCTGCACCCGAGTTCAGCGCCGGCGAGATCGGCGAGATCGTGCAGCAGGAGTTCGGGATCAGTCAGCCGGCCGTCTCCCAGCACCTGCGGGTCCTGCGCGAGCACGGCTTCGCCACCGTCCGGACCGAAGGACGCCGCCGTCTCTACGCGGTCGATGCCAGCGGCCCGCAGGAGGCACAGGCGTGGCTCACCCCCTTCGAGCGCTTCTGGCTGCCGGCGCTCGACGCCCTGGGCACCGAACTCGCCCGCGGGAAGCTCCAGCGGCGCCGCGCCGCAGGCACCACCAGCACCACCACCACCGAGAAGGAGACCTGACATGGTCGACGTCCCCACCCAGCTGCAGTCCGTCACCCGGTCCTACCGCGTCGAGGAGCGCGACGGCGCGCCCGCGCACGTCCAGTCCCTCGAGCAGACCTATCCCGCCGCGCTCGCCGATGTGTGGGACGCGGTCACCACCGCCGAGCGCATCCAGCGCTGGTTCCTGCCGATCAGCGGCGACCTCCAGCTCGGCGGCCGCTACCAGTTCGAGGGCAACGCCGGCGGCGAGATCCTCGCCTGCGAGCCGCCCGCCGACGACGGCGCCGCCGAGTACTCCGTGACCTGGGAGATGATGGGCGCCGTGTCCTGGGTGACGATCCGCCTGGCCGCCGACGGTGAGGACGCCACCCGCTTCGAGCTCGAGCACACCTCGCGCACCGCGGACATCCCCGCCAAGATGTGGGAGACCTTCGGCCCCGGCGCCACCGGTGTGGGCTGGGACGGTGGGCTGCTGGGCCTGGGCCTGCACCTGGGTGCGACCGAGGGCTCGCTGGCTCCCGAGGAGGCTGAGGCCTGGGCCTTCACTGAGGAGGGTCGCTCCTTCTACCGCGGCGCGGCGGACGGCTGGGCCGTGGCCCACACCGCTTCCGGGGAGGACCCCGCCGTCGCCCAGCAGCGGGCCGACGCCACCTACGGCTTCTACACCGGCACCGGCCAGGAGGCCTGACCCATCGCCTCACACGGCCCGGGCGATCACCACGAACTCCCGCCCGGGCCGATCCGGGGTCTTCCGGATCTCCTCGGCCGCGAAACCGATCACGGCCAGCGTCGTGCGCAGCTCCGCCTCGTCGCGCCAGCGCAGCGCGGAGGTGGAGGTGAGGGTGGTGCCGTCCTCGAAGCGGAACTCATCCGAGAAGGTGACCGGCGGCAGCGCCACCTCGAAGTGCGTCGGCCGCGTCACCACCCGGCCCAGGCCCGGCACCTCGTGCGCCTGTCCCGCAGCCCACGTCGATCACGCTGCGGGCGCCGGGCTCGGCGAGGATCCCCTGGTAGTGGTCGAGGTCGTCCCGCCCCCGTCGAAGGCGTCGTAGCAGGCAGCCAGGCGCGGATCGGCTAGATCGCGTCGGGGCCGAGGGTTTGGACAGGAGAGGGTGGCTTCTGCGGCATGGGAGTGATGCTACGACCAGGGGCTCGGGCCACGCGAGTTGTTCTCCAATCGCCCGTATGTGGACAAGCATGCACTCCCTGAGGAAGTGCATGGTCGTTCACTTGGAGCCCTGCACTGCGTCGGAAAGTGCACGCTTGTTGACCTACTTGGGGTGTGGACGTACTCTCACATAGTGAGCCTGCGACGAATCTCTACCCCCCACGATCTGGGCGCGGCCGTGCGCGACGCACGCACCGCGGCCGAGCTCACCCAGGCCCAGCTCGCCGAGAGGGCAGGAGTCTCCCGCGAATGGCTGATCGGCCTCGAGCGAGGTGTCAGGCCGCGAGCAGAACTGACGAAGATCCTCGAGGTGCTCTCCGCGCTCGACCAGCCGATCATGCTTGGGCACGAGCAAGAGCCCGGCGCATCCGACACCGAAGCAGAGCAGTCCCGCGACAAGGCCGCCATGACGACCGCCGAGATCACCAGGCGGGCGATCGAGCGGAGTCGCCAGCCGGGCAGCGCGACCCCATCCACGTGGAATGCGGGGGCCGCAGCAGCTTCGGCTGCTGCCGTGGGCAGCACAGACATCACCGAGCAGATCGCTTCGATGGCCCCGAAGACCGACCTCGCCTCGCTGATGCCGAAGACGGATCTTTCCTCGCTGATGCGAAGAATTGACCTCCCCGCCTTGATGCGGCCGACCGATCTCCCCTCCTTGACGCGGAAGACCGACTTCTCGGCCCTGATGCCCCAGCCGAGCCCTGCCTTGCAGAGCCTTCTGCGCGAGCTCAGCACAGCCTCGGCTACCGCACGGGATGTCCAGCACGAAGAGAACGAAGACGACCATGACCCCGCGCGAGAGGTCGACGGTGACGAAGGCACCGACAGCGCCGACCGCGAGGGGCAGCTCTGGTGAAGACCCTCCACATGGTGCTCGACGGACACGAGGTCGGGCAGCTCATTCAGGACGACCACGGCGCCACGCGAGTCACCGCATCACCCACGACAGGCTTGCCCCGCGTCTCCCTCGCATTCCCACCGAGCGAGACACCGGTGAAGCCGCGGCTTACCCGCGGCTATCTCGCCGGTCTCCTCCCCGACAACGCCAGTGTGCTCGAGTCCATCGCAGAACGATTCAAGGTCTCCGCAGAGAGCCAATTCGCACTGATGAGCGTGATCGGTGCCGACTGCCCGGGAGCAATCCAGTTCCTCACCGAAGAACAGATGCTGAAGCCCCGCACGCAAGACCTCGAGCCGATCAGCGACGCCCAGATCGCGGAACGTCTGCGAGGGTTCCGCGCAGGCGGGACTGACTGGGGCGCTGACGGGGAGCACTGGTCTCTCGGCGGTGCCCAAGCCAAGATGGCGCTGCGATTCGAGAGCGGAGGCTGGTACCAGGCCAAAGGCACCGCGGTGACCTCGCACATCATCAAGCCCGGCATCGAGAAGTTCCAGGCTCAGGCCCTGGTTGAGCACGTCAGCCTCGCCACACTAGGGCACCTCGGCCTCCGGGTCGCTGGCAGCACGTTCACACATTTCGAGGATCAGCCGGCCATCGTCGTCGAGCGCTTCGACCGGTACCCCGATGACACGGGAGAGCTGCGCCGTGTTCACCAAGAGGATCTGTGCCAATCCACCTCGACACTGCCCTCGAAGAAGTACCAGGTCAAAGCAGAGGACGTCATCCGGACTCTCCGCGGCGGCAACGCATCCGAGAACATCGTTCTTGAGTTCGTTCGTGCGGTCGTCGCGAACTGGGTGCTGGCCGCACCTGACGCGCACGCAAAGAACTACTCGATCTTTCTCGGGCCGACCGGCGTCGAGGCGCTGTCCCCGCTCTATGACGTCTCGACCGGACTCGGCTACCCCAGCTCCAGCGAACTCGCCATGGGTTTCGGGGGCGAGAAGGTGATTGGCAAGGTCACCGGTCGACACCTGCTCGAATTCGCGCGCGACGTCGGCGTCGATGGCGAGCACGTCCTGGAAGCCGCCCGCATGATGGCCAAGATCATGCCCTTCACCTTCGCTGCCACCGCGATCGACACCTGTGCCACGGCGGAGGCCAGCACCGAGGACCAGCAGTGGCTGAATCAGACGACCGAGAAGCTCAGCGAGCACTGCCAGCGCCTGGAAACCGTGCTCGAACGGACGACGTAGATCGCAGTCTCCATCCCGGCGATCCGATGCACCACCCGTCATGATCACCCTCAGCCTCAGGCGAAGCCCGTCCAGGTGGTGTCGGCATCGATCAGCCAGTGGTGGCGCAGGGTGAGTGCGCGTTCGGTCGCGGCCAGGACCCCAGCGATGATCAGTGTGGTGTTGGCCCAGGCGGGCAGCTGGATCGGTGAGGTGAAGGTGCCGACGCGCTCCGCGACCACGTCGATGCTGGTGACCAGCTCCGCGGCCTGGGGGATCATCAGTGCCAGGCCCACCAGCAGGATCAGGATCGCGAGCAGCCCGATGATCCGGTCGGCGCCCGGGTGGCGGCGCCCGAAGCGGTCCCGCCTCCCCTCCAGGGATCGGGGGTGCGGCCGGAGCGCATGTCCCTCGCGACTGCCGTCGGCCACGTGGTGCATCCGCCGCAGACCGTACGAGCTGGTCGCCACCTCGATCACGCCGCCCGGCACCGCGAAGGCCACCGGCGGGTTCGCGATCTGCAGCTGGGTACCGTCGCGGTACAGCGCGACCGGGGCGTGGCGGGCGCCCTCGGCGATCTTCCCGCCCTCGAGCTCGGTGGCGAGGTGGCGGACGTCCACTGTGTAGGCCGCGGTGCGCCCCGCGTCATCGGCCGGGTCGAGGAAGAACTGGGTGCGGGTGAGCAGCTGCCACCAGCGCAAGTCCTTCAGCGCGCTGCCGTCACCGGGTTTCGCGCGGCGGAGATGGCGAGAGCGTCGCAGACGCGTGAACATGAGTCCCCTGGGGTCGAGCCGGCAATGGCCGCGGGCGCGCGGCATGCCCCCAGTGCACCCGATCCGCGGCCGGTATGGCCAGTGTGATCTGTCATCTCCTCCCCAGGGAGGAGAGGGCACCCGCCGGCCTCACCCGCCCCGCAGCTCCCGCGGCAGCGCCTCGAGCAGCCGCAGCCACAGCTCGGAGGCGGTCGGGAAGCTGGGCACCGCGTGCCGCAGCACGTGCACCGGCACCTGGCCCACGATCGCGAGGGTCGCGGCATGGAGCATCTCGGAGGCATCGGGGCCCACGAACGTGGCCCCGAGCAGAGTCCGGGCTGAGCGGTCCACCACCAGCTGAGCGGTGCCGGAGACGTCGTCGCGCAGCAGCGCGGACCCGGCCGCCCCGCCGAAGGGGACCTGCGCGGTGACCACCTCGTGCCCGGCCTCGCGCGCGGCCTGCTCGGTCAGGCCCACGGAGGTGACCTGCGGATCGGTGAACACCACCTGCGGGACGGGCACCTGCTCGGGCAGTGGTTCGAGGGCCTCGCCGGTGGCGCCGGCGCGGATCGCCTGCCCGATCACGCGGGCCCGATACTTGCCCCAGTGGGTCAGCGGCGCGTCCCCGCTGGCATCGCCCACCACCTGCAGCCACTTCGGCAGCGGGGCCCCGGTCGCATCATCGGAGGTGACGGACTCCGTGCCGGTGACGTCCTGGGCAGTGAGACCGATCGAGTCCAGCCCGACGTCGGCCAGTCGCGGCCGACGGCCGGTGGCGGCGAGGACCTCGTCCGCGCTCACCTCCCGGCGCCCGCCGGCATCCTCGACCTGCAGCGTGACCCGCCCGCCGTGGAGCCGGCCGAGCCCCGTGCTTCGTGCCTGCTCGCGCTCGCCGCCGAGCACCGAGGCGCCGAACTGGACGTCCACCCCGAGGCCGCGCAGCGCGTCGCGCACGTGCGTGCCGGCGAAGGGCTCGTAGCCGCTCAGCAGCGAGCTGCCGCGCACCAGCAGACGCACCCGGGAGCCGAGCGCCGCCATCCAGGTCGCGGCCTCGACCGCGACCACGCCGCCGCCGATGATGACCAGGTCCTCCGGCACCTCCCGCACCCCGGTCGCATCCCGTGAGGTCCATGGCAGCAGCTCGCGCAGCGGCGCGGGGATCACGGCCTCGGAGCCGGTCGCGAGCACCACCGCGCGGCGGGCATGCACACGCGTCGCCGTGCTCCCGTCGGCCGCCTCCACCAGCACTTCGCGTTCGCCGACGATCCGGCCGTATCCGCGCACCACCTGCATGCCCGCGCCCTCGGCCCATGCCACCTGCCCGGCATCGTCGTACTGGGAGACCCAGGTGTCGCGGCGGGCGAGGAGTGCCGCGCGGTCGATCTCCGGGGTGGTGATGCCGGGTAGGTGGGCGGCCGCATCGGCCACGGCGGGCGGCCGCAGCAGCGCCTTGGAGGGGATGCAGGCGTAGTAGGAGCACTCGCCGCCCAGCAGCTCGGTCTCGACGATCGCCGCGGTGAGGTCGGTGCCCTCGATCGCGTACTGGGCGACGTTCTCACCGACCGGCCCGCCGCCGAGCACGACGACGTCGACGGTGAGGTCAGCAGGGGAGGACGTGGAGGTGGACGGAGCATCGGTGGCCATGCTCGCGACGGTACGCCGCTCCGGAGCTGACGTCACGGGC
>JAKDUN010000128.1 GCA_030457675.1 Brachybacterium sp.
GGGAGCGGCGCGTCGTGGTGTCGGTCATCGTCATCCCTCCCCGTCCTCGGCGCCGGGCTCACCCGTCGCATCGCTCGGGCCCTGCTCGATCGGGACGTCCTCGAACTCGGGGCCGGCCGGTATGCCGACGTTGACGGTGTCGATCTCGTCCACGGGTGCGGCGTAGTTCGCCCAGTACGCCTGGGTGTCGCCGGAGGCGAGCTCGTGCACGGCCTGCTTGCTGTTCCAGACCCCCTCGGTATCCCAGCTGCCATTGGTGCGCAGGATGTCGTAGCGCTTGAGGTTGACGCGGTCGAAGAGCGCCGGCCCCACGTTGCTGTGGTTCTCCCCGTGCAGCTCCCAGAGCGTGAACGCTCCGGGCTCGGTGAACTCCGGGGTGAAGGTGAGCAGCAGCTCCATGGTGTCGCCGCGCACGCGCAGATGGTGCAGGCCGACGGTCATCGTCCCGTCGATGTCGCCGCTCGGCAGGGTGTAGCTGATCGTATCGACCGCGTCGGCCGGATCGATCACGGCGGCGGGCTCGGCCTCGTCGGCCTCCTGCGAGGGATGCTCCTGCCCGCCGCCGTCTGAGGCATCGGATCCGGCGGCCTGCTCGTCGGCGGTGGGCTCGTCGGCGGAATCCTCGAACTCAGCCTCGCCGCCGCCGCCGGAGCAGGCCGTCATCGACAGCCCGGCCAGCGAGGTGAGGGCCAGCACGGCCTGGCGCCGCGTGGGCCGGAGAGTGCGGCGGTCTGTCATGGTCATGCTCCTTCGGTCGGGCGCCGGCTGCGCGGACGCCATCGATGTGGTCTCACGGTGTATGTCGTCGCGGAGGGCGGTTCGGTTGCATCGGATCCCGAGAAAGTTCTCAGCCGCCGCGAGGTCACTCGAGAACCCGCACCGTGCGCCGTGCCTCCAGCTCCTGCCCGTCGGGGGCGCGGGCGCGCAGCACCACCTCCGCGGTGCCGGGCCCGGAGGCGGTGAGGACCGTCTGCTCGGCATCGACGAGGTGGGAGCCGGTGGGCAGGGACCACACCCAGGAGTCGGCACCCTCCACCTCGGCAGTGAACACCGCCTCCTCACCGACTCTCACCTCGTCCGGACCCTCGATCGCCAGCGAGACACCGCCCGCTGCCGACGGCACGGCGCCGCGGAGGTCCAGCAGGCTGCCGAGCCCCAGCCCGGTGACCAGGGCGAGCACCAGCAGCGCTCCGAGGACGGCGCGACGGCGCAGGCGGTATCCGACGCCGGCGCTGGCCGAGAGCGACGAGGCGGACGACGGCTCGGGGCCGACCGGCGAGGCGGCCGACGGCTCGTGCGCGGCCGGTGCAGTCTCGAGGGCCAGGGCCTCCTCGACCTCGCCGAGCCATGTCGTCGCGTCGGCCTGGCGGGCGCCGGGATCCTCCTGCAGTCCGCGCTCGAGCGTCCGGTGCAGCGCCGCGGGCAGGTCGGCATCCTGGACGAGCCAGCGCAGCACGGAGGACATCGCCCAGATGTCGGCGCGGATGTCGACCACAGCGGGCCGGGACTGCTCGGGTGGACGGAACCCGTCGGTGCCGGCGGCGACGGTGAGGCCGGAGCTGACGGCGAGGTCCTTGCACATCCCGAGATCGGCGACCAGCAGGCGCTCGTCGGCGCCGAGCACCGACGCCGGCGGAGTGACGGCATCGCCCTGAGTCACACCGGCGACTCCGCCGGTGCTGGTCAAGAGCAGGTTCCCGGGGCTCAGATCGCGGTGGACCAGCCGGGCCCGATGCACCGCCCCCACCGCGGCCGCCAGCGGCCGGGCAAGAGCCAGCGCATCCTCTCGGGTGGCGCGCCAGCCCTCGGCCCGCAAATTCTCGACGCGCTGACGCAGGGTGCCGCGGTCGGCGATCTCGAGCACCAGGTACGGCTGCTGCCGGGAGGTCTGGCCGATGTCGTGGACCGTGACCAGGTGCGGGCCGCCGACGCGGCGCAGGGTGCGGCCCTCGGCGATGAAGCGCTCCCGGATCTCGGGGTTCAGGCTGTGGTTCTCAGCCAGGACCTTGACGGCCACGGAGGCGTCGAGTCGCTCGTCGTGTGCGCGGTGCACCGTGGCGAAGGAGCCGACACCGAGCACCTCGTGCAGCCGGTAGTGGCCCAGCAGCTCTGCCATCAGAGCTTCTCGGGAGCGGGCTGGTCCGCGCCCAGCCGGCCGGCGAGCATCGCGCGGCCCCGGCTGACCTGTGACTTCACGGTTCCTTCGGCGCGGCCCAGCCGTGCGGCGATCGCCGCATAGGGCAGCTGCTCGAGGTCACGCAGCTCGACCGGCGCCCGGTAGCGGTCCGGCAGACCGGCCAGCACCTGCTGCACGCTGACCCGGTCCGCGATCAGCGAGCTCATCCGTGCCGCAGGGCGGTGCTGCTCCTCGAGCTCCACGGTGCGTCGCTGACGGCGCAGATGGTCCGCCACCCGTCGGCGCACGATGCTGTGTACCCAGGTGGTCACCTTCGACCGGCCGTCATAGCTGTGGATCGACTGCGCGATCGAGATCAGGGAATCCTGGGCGACATCATCCACGGCGGGGGGATCCAGCAGTGCGGCGCCGGCGAAACGGCGCACCACTCCGGTCGCATCGAGGGTCTCGACGAACAGCTCGAGTGCTTCGGGGAGCGTGACAGAGAGCTGCGCGAGCGCGGCCAGCACCTCGTCCTGCGCGCCCGCGCCGAGGAGAGCGTCGGCGGTGCGGCGGGCGGCGTCGATCCGGCCCGTCGTCAGGTATCGCTCCAGCTCATCGCATGCTCGTGCCGCCGCCTCGGCCGGCGACCCCCGTTCCGTCCCCATGTGCGCGAGCCTATCGTGCGGGTCGTGGCGGCCGGTGCCGGACGTCGCAGGCTGGACTGTGCCGATCTCGAGCCCGGGGGCGGCACTCCGCTGAGGGCGAGGTCAGGGTGCCCCATCACGCAGGGACCCCACAGGCTCACCCCCGGTCCAGCGCCCCCGGCAGCTCCTCGTGCCACTCCGCCGGTGCCTCGGCCGCCGGGGCCGCCGGCAGCACGCCCTTCCCGTCCGGGTGCGGGATCGCTCCCAGCAGCGCCTTCGTGTAGGGGTGGACCGGATCGGCCCAGACCATCGCCGTCGGCCCGGATTCGACGATCCGGCCGCGGTACATGACGGCCACGCGGTCGGCCATGATCCGCACGACGGACAGGTCGTGGGAGATGAACAGCATGCCCGCTCCGGCCTGGAGAACCAGTCGGCGCATCATCGAGGCGACCTCGGACTGGCTGGAGGCGTCCAGTGCGGAGATCGGCTCGTCGGCGACCAGCAGGTCCGGCTGTGCGGCCAGGGCCCGGGCGATCGCGATCCGTTGGCGCTGACCGCCGGAGAACTGGTGCGGGTAGCGGGTGACCATGTCGGGGTCCAAGCCCACGGCGCCGAGCCACTGACGGGGAGCGTCCGAGGACAGGCCGCGACTTCGTGCCGCGGTGACTCCGTCGGCGATCTGGTCCCCGACCCGCTTGCGCGGGTTCAGCGAGGAGTTCGGGTCCTGGAACACCATCTGCATCGCTGTGAGCTCGGCCTTCCGGCGGCGCAGTCCCAGCGGCGGCACCGGTGCTCCCCGGAATCGGATGTCCCCGGAGTGGGGCTTCTCCATGCCGATCACGGCGCGGGCGGTGGAGGATTTTCCGCAGCCGCTCTCGCCGACCAGCGCCAGCACCTCGCCGGCGCTGATCGTCAATGAGACGCCGTCGACCGCCCGCACGGTGCGGTGCCCGCGGTACTCGACCGCGAGGTCCGTCGCTTCCAGAACGGTGCTCATTCGTCGTCCTCCACGAGTGACTGCTGCGCATCGGGCATCGACTCCAGCAGCGTGCGCGTGTAGGCGTGCTGGGGCGTCGTGAAGACGTCGTGGGTGCTGCCGGATTCGACGATCTGTCCGTGGCGCATCACGGCGACGTCGTCCGCGACGGCGCTCATCACGCCGAGGTCGTGGGTCACCAGCAGCACGGCCAGGTCGCGCTGGTCCACCAGTTCCCGCAGGAGATGGAGGATCCCCGCCTGGACGGTGACGTCGAGGGCCGTCGTCGGCTCGTCGGCCAGCAGCACCTCGGGGTCGCAGGCCAGGGCGACGGCGATCGCGATGCGCTGGCGCTGACCGCCGGAGAACTGGTGCGGGTACCTCCGCAGCGCCTCGGCGGGGTCGGGCACGTGCACCTGGGTCAGCAGGTCGATCGCCCGCTGCCGGGCGTCGCGCCGGTTCAGGCGCAGGTGCGCACGCACGTGGTCGGTCAGCTGTGCCCCGATGGTCAGCTGCGGGTGCAGGCTGGCCGAGGGATCCTGGAACACCATGGCGATGCGCCGGCCCCGCACCCGGTTGAGCTCTCGGGGGCGCAGCCCGACCAGTTCGGTGGTGCCCAAGCGGATCGAGCCACCGACCTGCGCGGTCGCCGGCAGCAGCCCGAGCACGGCCATGGCGCTGACGGTCTTCCCGGAGCCGGATTCCCCGGCGAGGCCCTGGATCTTCCCGGGGGAGAGGTCGAGCGAGATGCCGGAGACCACCTGCACGGGGTCATGGCGTCCGAAGGCGATCGTCAGGTCGCGGATGCTCAGGGCGCTCATCGTCCCTCCTCCGTCGTCGGGTTCTCGACGGCCGCCGGTTCCTCGTGCTCGGTGCCGCCGGCCGCGCCCTCGCGCTCGGCGGAGGAGAGCGGGTCCAGCGCATCGCGCAGCGAGTCGCCGATGAAGTTGAACGCCATCACCACGGTGAGGATCGCCAGGCCCGGGAAGACCCCGAGCCACCAGGCATCGATGTGGCTCATCGCGCCGGAGATCATCGAGCCCCATTCGGCGGCCGGCGGCTGGGCGCCCAGGCCCAGGAACGACAGACCGGTCAGCAGCAGGATCGCGGTGCCGATGTCGAGGGAGGCGAGCACCAGCACGGGGCCGGCGACGTTGGGCAGGATGTCGCTGCGCAGCGATCTCCACGGGGAGTAGCCCAGCAGTCGTCCGGCGATCACGAAGTTCTGGGTGCGCAGACTCAGCACGAGCGAGCGCACCACGCGGGCGTACTGCGGCCAGGACACGACGATGCCCGCGATCACGGCATTCAGCAGCGAGGGACCCAGCGAGGCGGCGATGATCATCGCCAGGATGACGGTGGGGAACGCCATGATCAAGTCGGTCAGGCGCATCAGCGTCTCATCGACCCAGCCGCCCACGAATCCGGCGATGGAGCCGATCAGGGTGCCGAGCACGGTCGCGCTGACCACCATGAGCAGGGCCAGCGGCATGGTCACCCGGGCACCGGTCAGGAGGCGGGAGAACACGTCGCGTCCCACCTGATCGGTGCCGAGGACGGAGGCATCACCGGGGGCTGTCAGGCGGGGGAGCTGTTGGGCGAGCGGATCGTGGGGCGCCGCCCAGGGAGCGATGAGCGCGATCACGATCCAGGCCAGAGCGATGATCGCGCCGACCATCGCCAGGGGAGTGCGCCAGGCGGTCGGGATCGCACGGAACAGGCGGCCCCGACGGAGGCGCGTGCGGGGGGAGGTCGATGCGCTCATGCCAGCCTCACCCGGGGATCGAGGACCCCGTAGAGCAGGTCCACCGCGAAGTTGATGACAAGGTAGATCACGCCCACCACGAGCCCCACGCCCATCACGCCCGGCAGATCGAGGTTGATCGCGGAGTTGAACGCATAGGTGCCGAGCCCCGGCCAGGCGAAGACGGCCTCGACCAGCACGGTCCCGGACAGCAGCACGCCGAAGGCGACGCCGACGACGGTGAGGATCGGCAGGGAAGCTCCGCGCAGCACGTAGGCGCCGATGACCCGGCGACGGGGCAGCCCCTTGGCGCGGGCGGCGCGGATGTAGTCGGTGTCCAGCACCTCGAGCACGGCGGCTCGGATGAAACGGGTGAGCAGGCCGATGGTGAACAGCGACAGCACCAGCACGGGCAGCGCCAGATGGGCGAGCGCGTCGAAGAAGCCGACGGGGTCGCCGCCCAGGATGAAGTCCACGGTGTACAGCCCGGTGACGGTGGGCGGCGGGGTGAATGTGGGGTCCAGCCGCCCCGCGCCCGGTGCGACGCCCAGGCGGAGGAAGAAGGTGTGGTACGCCATAATGGCCAGCCAGAACGTGGGCACGCTCAGGCCGAGCAGGGAGACGACCCGCAGCACCTGGTCGGTCGCGCGGCCGCGGTGGTGGGCAGCGATGGTGCCGAGAGCGAGGCCGACGGCGAGGCTGACGACGATCGCACAGAGCGCGATCTCCACCGTCGCCGGGACGGCGGTGGCCAGTTCGGTCGCCACCGGGCGGCCGGTCTTGATCGAGGTGCCCAGATCGCCCTGGAGCAGAGCCGCTAGGTAGATCAGGTACCGCTCGGGGATGGACTTGTCCAGTCCGTGCTCCTCGACGTACGCGGCCACCGTGGCGGGGTTGCTCGCCGCACCTTCGCCCAGCGCTGCGGCGACCGGGTCGCCGGGCACGAGCGCGGTGAGCACGAACGTCACCATGGTCACGCCGAGCATCAGCAGCACCGAGGTGCCGAGGCGGCGCAGGATGTACCCCAGCAGCGGCCAGCGCTGCCAGAGCCGGGCAGGCTTCTGCGATGTGGTGGTGGCGGTCATCGTGGGGGAGCTCAGCCGGCGGGCTGGAGCAGCGGGATGTCGAGAGTCCAGTTGGTGTTGTTCTGGACGTTGGTGACGGTGGCGCTGCTGGCCAGGTTGATGCCGGGGACGATCAGGGGCACGAAGGGCCCCTCCTCCTGCATCGCGGTGGCGTACTCGCGCATCGCCTGCTCGCGCTCCTCGACCGAGGTCGCGTTCGCGGCGGTGCTCACGAGCTCGGCGATCTCCGGGTCTGCGTCGGCCTCCCAGCCGGCGCGCAGGCCCACCTTCTCGCCGGGGCCGAAGGGCAGGAACGAGGACGAGTCGGCGAAGTCGGGGCCCCAGTACCACATGGAGAAGGCTTCCTGGCCGCCCACGTACGGCTCGATCTGGGAGGCGAAGGGCGCCGGGGCGAGCTCCACGGTGATGCCGGCGTTCTTCAGCTGGGCCTGGACCCGTTCGGCGACGGGGGTGAACTCCACACCGCCGACGGGGTTGTCGCTGGGGAACTGCAGCGTGATGGTCTCACCGGCGTAGCCGGATTCCTCCAGCGCCGTCTTCGACCGTTCCAGATCCTCGGCGACACCGCTGTCCAGCGCGCCGGTGAACATCGGCGGGATCACGCCGGTGGCCTGCACCGAGCCCTCGCCGGCGAGCTGCAGGAGCTCCTCGTAGTTCAGGGCGTAGCGGACGGCCTCGGCGAACTTGGGATCGGCGGTGACCTGGCCGACCTCCTCGTTCTGATTGACCAGCAGGAAGATGGTCTGGGCGGAGGGCTTCGAGGTGACGGTGAAGTCCTCACCGAGCTCGGCGACCTGGTCGCCGTTGAGGTCGACGGCGAGGTGGGAGTCCCCGCCCTGGAGGTTGATCAGCTGCGTCGCGGACTCGGTGACGTTCCGGATCACGATGCGCTCGAACCCGGGCGCGTACTCGCCGTTGTACTCGGGGTTGGG
>JAKDUN010000129.1 GCA_030457675.1 Brachybacterium sp.
CCGGCCGGCCCCCCCCGGCCCGCCGGGCCCCGCCTCCGTGACCCCTCCCCGACGACCCCCATGTCCCAGGCTCCCGGAAGGAGACGCACATGTCCCAACAGGACTGGCTCGACAAGGACTTCTACGCGGTCCTCGGCGTCTCCAAGGACGCCGACGAGAAGCAGATCAAGAAGGCCTACCGCACGCAGGCCCGCAAGTACCATCCCGATCACCACCCCGACGACGCCAAGGCCGAGGAGCGGTTCAAGGAGATCGGCGAGGCCTATTCGGTGCTCAGCGACCCCGAGCAGCGTGAGCAGTACGACGCCATCCGCGCCATGGGCTCCGGCGGCGCCCGCTTCTCCGCCGGCCAGGGCGGCCCGGGTGGTGCCGGCTTCGAGGACGTCTTCTCCTCGATGTTCGGCGGCGGCGCGCATCCCGGTGCCCGTCCCGCTCCCGGCGGCGGCGCCAACCCCGACATCGACGACCTGCTGAAGATGTTCGGCGGCCAGGCCGGCGGCTTCGGCGGGGGAGGCCCGGCCGGGTTCACCCCGAACCGCGCCCCGGCGAAGGGCTCCGACACCTCCGCACGCACCCGGATCAGCTTCCGCGACGCGGCGCTGGGCACCGATCTGCGGCTGACCGTCGACGGCCGCACCGTCACCACCCGCATTCCCGCCGGGGTGCACGACGGCCAGAAGATCCGTCTGCGCGGCAAGGGACGGCCCGGGCCCGGCGGCGCCCCCGCCGGCGACCTGCTGCTGGCCCTGGACGTCGAGGAGCACCCGGTGTGGAGAGCCGACGGCACCAACCTGAAGATCACCGTGCCGATCGCCTTCGACGAGGCGGTCCTGGGCACCACGCTGTCCGTCCCGCTGCTGGACGGCGGCACCGTGTCGGTGAAGGTCCCGCCGGGCACACCCTCCGGCCGTACCCTGAGGGTCCGTGGCAAGGGTCTGGCGACCAAGAAGTCCACCGGGGACCTCCACGTCACCGTCCAGGTCGCCGTCCCCACGCATGTGGAGGGTGCCGCGAAGCAGGCCGTCGAGGACCTGCGATCGGCGCTGGCCGAGGAGGACCCGCGAGCCGGGCTCACCGAGGCCGCCGCCCGCTGAGCCCCGGGTCCCGGGCCCCGACCGCACAGCCCCTGACCACCGGATCCCGAGAGGAGCACCCCGATGCACAGCTCGCACCGCCTGGACGACCGGGCACCCGTGTTCGTGATCTCGGTGGCGGCGGAACTCTCCGGGATGCACCCCCAGACCCTGCGCCAGTACGACCGGCTGGGCCTGGTGATCCCGCAGCGCACCCGCGGCCGCGGCCGCCGGTACAGCACCCGCGACATCGGGCGCCTGCGGGAGATCCAGGGCCTCTCCCAGGCGGACGGCATCAACCTCGCCGGGATCAAGAGGATCCTCGAGCTGCAGGACGAGGTGACTGCGATGCAGGACCAGCTCGAGTCCGTCCGCGAGCGGTTGGAGAGGATGACCCCGGCCCAGCGACGGGTGTTCGCCGCCGATCGGGACGGGGAGATCAACGCCCTGCGCCGCGGAGAGCGCCCGAAGCGCCGCAGCGGCAGCAGCGCCCTGGTGCTGTGGCGGCCTACGCGCCGCTCGTGAGCGTGCGCGCGGCCGCAGCCGTCCGCACCCCGGTGAGGCGATAGATCTCCTGCAGCTGCTGCGCGACCTGGTCGAGGTCCACGCCCTCCGCGGCGCGGCGGCCTGCGGCGGTGAGGTCCTCGAGCTCACCCTCCAGCAGCGCCTCGAGCTTCTCGGCGACCTGGCCCGCGAACTCGGGCCCGTCCCCGGTGACCTGGTGCGTGAGCGCCCCGTCGGGCATCGCGTCACGGTAGATCGGGATCCCGCGCACCAGTGTGGGGATCTCGCACGCCAGCGCCTCCCACAGCACGATCCCCTCGGTCTCCTCCTTGGTCAGGAAGCAGAAGGCGTCGGCGCCGCGATAGGCCTCGCGCAGCTGCTCGGCCTGCACGTACCCGGGGAACAGGGCGTTCGCGGGGGCGCCGGCAAGCGCTCGCTCCACTTCAGCCGTGAGCAGTCGCGGATCGGTGCGGCCGAACCAGACGAAGGTGACCTCCGGCATCGCCCGGGCCACCTCCACCCAGTCCAGGATCCCTTTGCGCCGTAGCTGCATCCCCACGCTGATCACCACGCGGGCGTCCGGGGCGAGATCGAGGGAGGACCGCAGCTGTTGACGGGCCGACTTCTCCGGCGTCTCCGGGCGGAAGAAGTCGGTGTCGACCCCGTTGGAGAGCACTCGGATCGGAGCGCGCAGCCCGTACTTCGGTGCGGAGATCAGTTCTTCGGAGTACGCGCTCGGGGTGACCACCGTGTCGCCGCGGCGGTACAGGTGCGCGATCCAGCGCCGGAACAGCGGGGCCAGGCGGTTCGAGCCCGGGAAGGAGTCGCGGAAGTCGTCCTCGGTGGAGTGGGCCCACACCAGTGCCGGTCGCTTGCGCAGCCGCGCCCAATGGGCCAGCAGCAGCGTGTCCGGGAACGGGGTGTTCAGGTGGACCACGTCGAAGGGCTGCAGCGGGTTGGTGACCACCTCGTGGCCCAGCGATCGCACCGCTGATTCCTGGTGGCGGATCGCCGCGCCGATGCCTGATTCGCGGGCGAGGGCGGCGAGGCCGCGGGGCAGCAGCACCCGCAGCGGCGGGTCCTGGAGCGCTGAGCGCTCCGCGAGGGGAGGGACGGGCGTGGTGCGCCGCCGGGCGCGGGACTTCATGAGCATGATGTGGTTCCGTTCACCAGGGCAGGAAGCGCAGCACGAGGGCGCTGACGCCGAGTCCGTAGGCGATCATGGCCCACGGCTTGCACAGCAGGATGATCAGGACATAGGTGCGCCAGCGCATCCGGGTGGTGCCGGCGATGTAGCAGAGCAGGTCATCGGGGGCGATCGGCAGGGCGATCGCCAGGGCGAAGGCGCGCGTGAAGTGACCGCTGCGGGTCCAGCCCAGGAACTTCTCGACCGTGCGGGGGCGGAACATTCGCTCGATGAGGCCCAGCCCCACGTGCCGGGCGATGGTGAAGTTCAGCAGCGAGCCTGCGCAGACCGCGAGGTAGTTGTACACCGTCCCCTCGATCGGGCCGAAGAGCACGGGGCCGGCGATCACCAGCAGCCCGGCGGGCACGATCGGGAAGACCACTGAGGCGGCGGAGGCGATCAGGAAGGCGACCGGACCCCAGGCGCCGAGGGAGTCGATGAACACCTGCAGGTTCCCGAGCGACTGCAGCACCCC
This sequence comes from Brachybacterium sp., assembly GCA_030457675.1. Classification (GTDB taxonomy): domain Bacteria; phylum Actinomycetota; class Actinomycetes; order Actinomycetales; family Dermabacteraceae; genus Brachybacterium. Next base: position 3,239 of record JAKDUN010000129.1, read on the forward strand.
GGACTCCAGCCCCCACCACACCAGTGCGATGCTGAGCCCGAGCCCCAGCAGCGGGGAGAGCTGTGCGGCCAGCCGCAGCGGATCGCGGCGGGCAGGTGCCGGTGCCGCCGCCTCTGTCGGGCTCGCGGGCCGCGTCGCCGCAACGGGCCGCGTCGGCGCGTCGATCGCGGCCGGGGGCAGGGAGCCGAGGCGCGGGATCGTGTCGGTGGTGGTGCTCATGCCGGCACCGCTTCGCGCCGGAGCATCAGCGGCGCCCGACGCTCACGGGCCTGCTGGTAGACGCCGAGCACGCTGCGGCCGAACTCCTGCGCACCGCAGGTGGTCCGGGCGCGCTCGAGGGCCGCGCGGGACATCTGCTCGCGACCGCGCGGGTCATCGAGCAGGGAGGTCAGCCGGGCCGTGAACTGTGCGGGTCCCTCGAACTGCCAGCCGGTCACGCCCTCGACCACGACGCTCGCGAGCGAGGGGTCGCGCCGGACCAGCAGCGGCAGGCCGCTGGCCATCGCCTCGATGAAGGTCAGCCCCTGGGTCTCGCTGAGGGAGGCACCGACGAACACGTCGCCCATGCGGTACCAGCGCGGGATGTCGGCGGGGGCGACGACCCCGGTGAAACGGACCCGGTCCGCGATACCGAGGGCCGTCGCACGGGCCTCGAGCTCGGCCCGGTACGGTCCCTCGCCGACGAGGACCAGCATCGTGTCCGCGCGGTCCGCGACGGTCATCATCTCCAGCACCTCGTCGAGGTTCTTCTCCTTGGCCAGGCGAGAGACGGACAGCAGCACCTGCTGGCCGGGCTCGATGCCGAGCGACGCACGCAGCGCGCGGGCATCGGCATGCTCCTCCGGGCTGCGGGCGGGGCGGAAACGGTCCAGGTCCAGCCCGGTGGGGATCACGTGCAGCGGGCGATGCACCCCGTAGCCGGACAGGAGCCGCGCCACCTTGGTGGTCGGCACGACCACGGCATCGGTCTTCGAGAGCACCCGGCGGGAGAAGGACTCCACGACCTTGCGGCCCATGGAGCGGCTGGGGGAGTAGTAGTGCGTGTAGTCCTCATAGATGGTGTGGTAGGTGTGCACCAGCGGCACCGAGAGGGTGCGGGCGATGCGTCGGGCCCACATGAATGTCGAGAACTCGGCCTGGGAATGGACGACATCGGGCTGCCACTGCAGGATCTCGCGCAGCACCCGGCGACCGGAGGGCATGCCGATCCGGGCGCGGTCGTACACCATCGATGCGGAGACCGAGCCGATGCGGTAGACCCCCTTCTCGTTGCGGGCACGGATGCCCTGCGAGAGGGTCAGCACCCGCACATCGCAGCCCAGCGCGAGGAGCTCCCGCCGCAGGGTCTGGACGGACGCGACCACGCCGTTGACGACGGGCTCCCACCAGTCGGTGGTCAGCAGCACCCGCAGCGGACGCTCGGGTGCGGTCGTCGACGGAGCGGGGTGCATCTTGTTCACGTTCACCCTTCGAGGTTCGCATTCGGTGCGGTCCACCGCGTCCCCCGAGCGCATGAGAAGGCTCAGACCATGGTCTGATCTCTGTGCTCGCCCCGTGCTGCGGGCATCCCTGGTGTCCATGATTCGAGCCTACGAGCGGTGGCCGGGGCCGGACACATGGCACGCCCGACCCGTCGCGGGGAGTTTCCCCCTAGTATTTCAGCCGGTCACCTGGTAGCGCGCGGTGAACGTGGCCGAGGCGAGCTGCTGGGAGAAGATCGCGAAGCGGGCCGCCACGTGCGGGGTGTCCGCCGTGACCCCCAGCGTCGGCACCGGCAGCGCGTGCACCGAGAACTGATAGCGGTGCGGGGCGCCCGCCGGTGGCTCGGGCCCGTCGTAGCCGGGGTTGCCGAAGTCATTGTGCGCCTGGACCAGCGAGGCGTCGTCCCGGGCCACACCGAGGGGCAGCGAGGTGGTCGTGGCGGGGATGTCCCAGGCCACCCAGTGCCAGAACCCGGAGCCGGTGGGGGCATCGGGGTCGAAGAGGGTGATGGCGAAGGAGCGGGTGCCCTCCGGAGCATGCGACCAGGTGAGATCGGGGGAGAGGTTCTCACCGCCGAGCGCCTCCACCAGCTGCTGGGGAGCGACCTCGCTGCCCGAGGGCGTGGCGCTCGAGACGAGGGCGAACGTCGGAGTGTCAGGGGTGCTGTGATCCATCCCTCCAGCGTAGGTACCCCGTCGGAGTGTGTCGAGGAGGCGCGAGCAGGGGCGTCGTTAGACTGACCGACATGCCTCAGAACGCCCGCGACGCGTCCGCCGTCGACTTCACGCCCGTCGTCGTCGGCGGAGACATCGGTGCCTACTCCCTCGCACGCGCCTTCCACGAGGCGTACGGGATCCGCACCGTGGTCATCTCCCGCCTGGCGGGCTGGGTGGTGGGGACCTCTGCCCTCATCGACAACGTGCGCTGTCAGGACCCCTTCGACCCCGAGGCGCTGGCCCCGGTGCTGCAGGAGGTCGCCGAGGCGCACCCCGGCCGCCCCCTGCTGCTGCTCGGCTCGGCCGATGCGACGGTCAAGCCCATCATCCGCGTCCGCGACGAGATCGGTCTGGATGCTCGGTACATCGCGCCGTACGTCGACCTGGACGCCTTCGCGGCCGCGACCGAGAAGCAGAACTTCACCCGGCTCTGCCAGGACCTCGGCGTGGATCACCCGGGCACGCTGGTGGTCGACCTCGCCGAGGAGCTCCCCGCCGACCTCGAGGTGCCCTTCGCCTTCCCGGTGATCGCCAAGCCGGCCGAGGTCTCCGAGTGGAAGCGCATCGAGTTCCCGGGCAAGAACAAGGTCCACACCGTCGAGACGCCCGAGGACCTGCAGGAGCTGCTGACCACCATCCGCGGGGCCGGGTACCGCGAGTCGATCATCGTCCAGGACCGCATTCCGGGTGATGACCAGTTCATGCGGATCCTCACCGTCTACTGCGATGCGGACTCCCGCGTCCGTTTCGCCTCCTACGGCCACACGCTGCTGGAGGAGCACGCGCCAGGAGCTATCGGCAACCCTGCGGCGATCATCACCGGGGTGGATCGGGAGGTGGTCGCCCAGGCGCAGCGCCTGTGCGAGCGGCTGGGCTGGACCGGCTATGCGAACTTCGACCTCAAATACGACCGACGAGACGGCCGTACGAAGTTCTTCGAGCTCAACCCCCGCCTGGGGCGCTCGAACTACTACGTCACCGCGGGCGGGCACAACCCCGTCACCTGGTACGTCGGCGAGCACCTGCGGGGCGCCCTGCCCGAGCAGGGGCCGGGCTCCGGGATCGGGGAGGAGGGCATCCTCCAGGAGCAGCCCGAGGTGCTCTACGCGGTCGTCCCGCTCTCCCTGATCAAGCGGTACACCACCCTTCCCGAGGCCAGGGCCCGGCTGCGCCGGGTGCTGAAGGCCCGCCGGGTGGGCAACCCTCTGCACTACCCGGGGGTGGACGACTCCCTCTCCCGACGCCGGTACATCCTGGCCGCGAGCCTGAACTCGGTGCTGAAGTTCCAGCGCTACTACCGGCCCGAGGGCGGCGACCGGCTCAGCCGCCTGCTGCGCCGGCGCCCCCGGCCGGCAGCGGGGGACAGGGCGTGACCTCGGCGCCGCAGGGCGCGGCAGAGGAAGCGGCCGGCGGCCTCCTCGATCTCGAGGACTGGTCCCGTCCTGTCATCGGAGTCCTCGGTGGTCTGGGCCCGGCGGCGACCTCCGTCTTCCTGGACGTGCTGATCCGTGCCACCGTGGCCGGCAGCGACCAGGAGCATCTGGACCTGCTGGTCTCCCAGCACTCCACGACCCCGGACCGGACGGCGGGGATCCTCGAGCCCGGCGCCCCCGACCCCGGCCCGGTGATCGTCCGCGACGCCGTGATGCTCCAGCGCGCCGGAGTGGACCTGCTCGTCCTGCCCTGCAACACCGCCCACCACTACGCCCGCCAGGTCGAGGCGGCCACCACCGTCCCGCTGCTGAGCATCGTCGAGACCACCACCCGCGCCGCGGTGGAGAGTGCGGACGGGGCGCCGATCGCCGTCTTCGCGACCGAGGGAAACATCCACGCCGGGGTGTACCAGGAGGCGATCCTGGCCCAGGGCGGTACGCCGCTGGTCCCCGACCGCGCCGTGCAGGAGGACATCAACCACCTCATCTACGGGCAGGTCAAGGCCGGGGCGCCGGTGGACCTGGACCTCTTCGAGTCCTGCATCGAGCGGGTGCTCGCCAGCGGTGCGGGCGTGGCTGTGCTCGGCTGCACCGAACTGTCCGTGGTGTACGACCAGCACGGAT
>JAKDUN010000130.1 GCA_030457675.1 Brachybacterium sp.
GCCGCAGAGCCGCAGAGCCGCAGAGCCGCAGAGCCGCAGAGCCGCAGCAATCATTGTTGCCCACACGACCGATGCGCGCCTCGACATGAGTCGCGCACGCAGCAAGAGATCAACCAGAGGGATCTCGGCAGGCGCGACACAACCGCAGGGCGCTGCTGGATGACGGAACCTACCCTCGCGCTCGGACACCCCGAGGCCTTGACGCCTTGACGTCCTACGTGGCCTGCGCCACACTCAAGGGTGAATGGTCATTCATTTCTGCTGAGCGGTGTTCTCGCGCGGCTCGGCCCCACGGTGCTCACGCACCGGAAGGAGGGCGCGTGCTCCGCTACGATGCTGCGATCGCTCCGCAGGAGGCTGCCCGGGCGGCGAGGTCCGATGCGCGCCGTCGGCAGATCCTGCGCGCGGCCGTGCCGCTGATGGAGCGCAGCGGCTCGCCGGCGGTGTCGATGCAGGCGATCGCCGACGAGGCCGGGGTGTCCGTCGGCCTCATCTACCGGTACTTCGCCAGCAAGCAGGAGCTCGTGCAGGCCGTGACCGAGGGCGTGCTCGATGACATGGCACGGATGCTCGCGGAGACGGTGGAGCCGGAGGAGGATCCGGTGCGCCGGATCGCCGGGGCCTTCGCCGCGTACTGCACCGTGATCCGCGACAGTCGCCAGGCGGTGATGCTCACCTATCGCGAGTCGAACACCCTGGACGAGACGGGGCGGAGCGTCGTGAAGGACCTGGAGATCCGCACCGTCGAGCCGCTGCGCAGCGCCGTGGACGCCGCTGTCGAGCAGGGTCTGCTGCGCCCGATCCACGCCGAGCTGTTCTCCTACGACCTGCTGACGGTGGCCCACTCCTGGGCGCTGAAGCACTGGTACTTCGCCCCACGGATGACCTTCGAGGAGTTCTTGAGCTCCCAGACCGCACTGCTGCTGTCCACCGCGATCCTCCCCGAGCATCGCGACCGCTACCCCGATCTGCTCGGCGTTCTCGCATAGGGCTGACCCTCACCGCCGTCGCCACCCAACGCCGAAGGAGGCCCCATGGATTTCGTCATCGACGACGCGATGCAGGGCTATGTCGACGCGGCCGCCGAGGTCGCCGCGCAGATCGCGCCCGGTCAGCATCAGCGCGAACAGGACCGGTTCATCGCCTTGGAGCTGCGCCGCGACATGGGTGGGCTGGGACTGATCGCCCCGGAGCTGCCCATGGAGCTCGGCGGGCGCGACGAGCGCGCACTGACCTCCGGGATGATCGCCGAGCAGATCGCCCGCGGGGACCTCACTGTCGCCTACGTGCAGGTGATCGGCTCCCTGGTGGGGCAGGTGCTGGTGCGCAATGCACGGCCCGCGGTGGCCGCGCGCTGGATCCCGCGGGTCACCAGCGGCAAGGATCTGGTCGCGATCGGACTCTCCGAACCGGGCGCCGGCTCCGATGCCGGCAACCCCTCGATGACGGCACGCGCCGAGCGCGGCGGCTGGGTGCTCGAGGGCACCAAGTCGATGTCCTTCGCGATGGATGCGAGCGCCGCCGTGGTGTTCGCCCGCACGGAGGAGGGCCGCCGCGGCAAGGGCATCAGCGCCTTCCTGGTGGAGTTGGACCGCGACGGGATCGAGCGCCGTCGCGCCCCCGACATGGGCACCCGGGCCGTGGGGCGCGGGATGATCGACTTCTCCGGCACCTGGATCCCCGAGGAGAACGTGCTGGGCGAGCTCGGCTCCGGCTTCACCCAGGTGATGCAGGGCTTCGACTTCTCGCGCGCCCTGATCGGCCTGCAGGTGATCGGCGCCGCCCAGGTCACCCTCGATGAGACCTGGGAGTACACCGGCACCCGCACCGCCTTCGACCAGCCGCTGAGCTCCTTCCAGGGCGTCGCCTTCCCGCTCGCGGAGGCGGAGACGCTGCTGGCCGCCGCGCGGCTGCTCTGCCAGCGGACCCTCTGGCTGAAGGACTCCGGCCTGCCGCACACCAAGGAGGCCGCGATGTGCAAGTGGTGGGCGCCGAAGACGGCGTACGACGTCATCCACCAGTGCCTGCTCAGCCACGGCCAGTACGGCTATCTCACCGACCGGCCCCTCGAGCAGCGCCTGCGCGACGTGCTGGGGCTGCAGATCGGCGACGGCACCGCCCAGATCATGAAGCTGGTCATCGCCCGCCACACCGTGGACCGCGAGCTCGCCCCGTGACCCCTGCAACCGACCCCCGAACCGCCGCGAGCACCGACCCGAGGAGCACCGCCATGGCCGAGACCCCGGCCCCCGCCACCAACGACCAGGACCTCACCGGACGCATCTGCCTCGTCACCGGGGCCGCCAGCGGCATCGGCAAGGGCATCGCCACGAAGCTCGCCGCCGAGGGCGCGATCGTGGTGATCGCCGACCTCGATGCGGAGGCGGCCGAGGGCGTCGCCGAGGAGCTCGGCGGCCACAGCCTCGCCGTGCGCGTCGACATCGCGGACCGAGCCTCCGTGGACGCGATGACGGCGCAGGTGATGGAGCGCTTCGGTCGGATCGACGTGCTGGTCAACAACGCCGGCTGGGACAAGGTGGGCCCGTTCCTGGACCAGGATCCTGCGATCTGGGACCGCATCATCGGGATCAATCTCTTCGGCACCCTGCACTGCAGCCAGTCGGTGGTGGGGGTGATGACGGAACAGGGGTACGGCACCGTCGTCAGCATCGCCTCGGACGCGGCCCGCGTGGGCTCCAGCGGGGAGGCCGTGTACTCAGCGTGCAAGGGCGGGATCGTCGCCTTCACCAAGACCCTCGCCCGCGAGAGCGCCCGCGCCGGCATCACCGCGAATGTCGTCTGCCCCGGCCCGGCGGACACCCCCCTGTTCGACTCCATCTCCGAGGACAACCCCAAGCTGCGCGCCTCGCTCGAGCGGGCGATCCCGCTGCGCCGCCTCGCCCAGCCGGAGGACCTGGCCAACGCCGTGGCCTTCCTCGCCTCGCCCGCCTCCCACTACATCACCGGTCAGACCCTGTCCGTCTCCGGCGGACTCACCATGGCCTGATCCCGTCCCCCGAGCAGAGAGCAGCAGACCATGACGGACCCGCAGCCCCCGCACCTCACCACGCTCCGCACGGAGGTGACCGAGCGGATCGGCACGATCTCGCTGCACCGCCCACAGCAGCGCAACGCCCTGAACGAGGCCCTGCTGGCGGAGCTCTCCGCCGTGCTGGACGCCTGGGAGGCCGACGCCGCCGTGCAGGGGATCATCATCACCGGCAGTGGCCCGAAGGCCTTCGCCGCCGGGGCCGACATCTCCGAGGTCGCCGCCTGGAATGTCGCCGACGGACTGGCCGCGACCTTGCAGCGCCTCTTCGACCGGATCCAGGATTTCCCCAAGCCCACCCTGGCCGCGCTGAACGGCGTCGCCATGGGCGGCGGGCTCGAGCTGGCGATGAGCTGCGACATCCGCATCGCCACCACGGAGGCGCAGATGGGCCTGCCCGAGGTGGGCCTCGGCGTGCTGCCCAGTGCCGGCGGCACCCAGCGGCTCTCCCGCCTGGTGGGCACCGGCCGTGCACTCGAGATGATCCTGACCGGCCGGGCACTGAGTGCCGAGCAGGCCGAGCGGTACGGCCTGGTCACCTCGGTGGTGGCCGCCGAGGACCTGCTGGGCACCGCCGCGGAGATCATGAGCACGATCCTCGCCAAAGGACCGCTCGCGATACGGCTCGCCAAGATGGTCATCGGCCCGGGCCACGACACCGATCAGCGCACCGGACTGCTGCTGGAGCAGCTTGCGCAGACGCTGCTGTTCACCACGGACGACAAGGCCGAGGGCACGGCGGCGTTCCTCGAGAAGCGGGCACCGGACTTCGAGGGACGGTGAGGTGCGGCGCACGTCGCGCACCCTGCGATGCGCGGGTGGGCGCCGCTCAGCGCAGAGCGTTCAGAACGACGCCCTCGGCCCGGGCGCTCAGGACGCGGCGTTCTGCGGGAACCGCTTGGCGCTGCGGGCCCGGGCCTTCTCCCGCTCCACCTCGCGGTCCTTCGGCGGGGCGGAGGTGACGAGCTCCGCGAGCAGATGTTCGGTGGTGTGGGCGATCTCGGCGACGGCCCGCTCGAACGCCTCGTTGTTCGCCTGCGACGGCTTGGTCATCCCGCTGACCTTGCGCACGTACTGCAGCGCGGCGTCATGCACCTCCTGGGAGGTCGCCTCCGGCGCGAAGTTGTGGAGGGGTCTGATGTTTCGGCACATGCCGGAAGGCTGGCACGGAGACCGGAGCGCGGCAAGAGGCCTGCCGGGACACGACGGGAGGAGGCCGGGGCGCAACGGGAGGTGGCGCTGGAGATCACGGTCTTCGCCATAAGGGAAGAGCGTGCTCCATAGCGCCACCAGTCGTGATCGGCTGACCACTGGCCCGTCTCCCCCGCGTGCGCGGCTTGAACTTCCCCGCCACACCCCGGAGACTCACAGTCGTCTCTTCCCCGAGCCGAGCGAGGCCATCGATGCCCGAGCACGTCCCGTCCGCCGCGGACCCTGCCGCAGCACCCGCCGCAGCACGCACGGTCGAGCCCACCGCCGGGCCCGCCACCGAGCGCACCGTCCAGCCCCGCGACAAGTCCTTCCCCGCCGAGCTCATCGGCCGCCCGATCACCGCGCTCGACGCACCGCTGAGCACCTTCTCCACCCCGCTGCTGGTGCTCGAGGAGTCAGCGATCGCGCACAACCTCCAGGTCATGGCCCGTTGGACGGAGCAGCGCGGGCTCGAGCTGATGCCGCATGGGAAGACCACCATGGCGCCAGCGCTGTGGGCTCGTCAGCTCGCGGCGGGCTGCACCGGGATCACGGTCGCCACCGGCTGGCAGGCGGACCTCGCGCTGCGCGCGGGCACAGCGACGGTGCAACTGGCGAACACCTGCACCGATCCCGCGCTGCTGCGCCGGCTCGCCGCGCACCTGGCGGAGCATCCCGAGCAGGAGCTGGTGTGCTGGGTCGACAGCCTCGACACCATCGACCTGCTCGAACGCGAACTGCCCGCCGGCTCCTCGCTGGGCGTGCTGGTGGAGCTGGGCGCCGACGGGGCCCGCACCGGCGCGCGCGATGACGCGGGAGCCCGAGAGCTCGGCGAGCGGATCGCCGCCTCCGCGGTGCTGCACCTGGTCGGCGCGGCCGGGTACGAGGGCGCGATCGCCCATGACCGCTCCCCCGGCTCCCTGGCCGCGGTCTCCGCCTACTGCGAGCGCCTGGCCGCTCTCGCGGAGTCGCTGCGCCCCCTGATCGAGGGGACCCCGTGGGTGAGCGCGGGCGGGAGCGCCTACTTCGATCTGGTGGCCGACGCCTTCGCACCGCTGAGCGGTATGCGCAGGATCCTCCGCTCGGGCGCGTACATCGTCCACGACTCCGGCTTCTACCGCGGCATCTCCCCGTTGGATGCCTCCCGTGGCCTCGCCGACCAGGATGCGCTGCTGCCGGGGATGCGCGCCCACGCCCGGGTGGTCTCGATGCCGGAGCCCGGGCTGGCCCTGCTGGACGCCGGCAAGCGGGACGTCCCCTTCGACGAGGGCCTGCCCGTCCCCCTCGGCGTCGCCACCGCCCTGGGCGGACCCGAGCGACCGCTGGACGGCGAGGTCACGGCCCTGAACGACCAGCACACCTTCCTCCGCCACGCCCGCTCGACGGAGCTCGCCATCGGGGACGTGGTCACACTCGGGCTGTCCCATCCCTGCACCGCTTTCGACAAGTGGCGGCTGATCCCGATCGTGGACTCCGCGACCGGCACGGTGCACGAGGCCGTGGAGACGTTCTTCTGAGCGCGCGAGCGGGCACCGCCACTGCGCAGCCGCCGCGGGCCCCGATCCTGCTCCGCGGCGGCCGGGTCGTCACCCCGGGCGGCGTCATCCGGGCCGACGTGCTGGTCGAGGGCGAGCGGATCCTCGCCGTCGGCCGCCTCGACGCCGGACGCACCCGGGGCGCGCAGGTGCTCGAGGCCGACGGCCGCCTGGTGATGCCCGGCTTCATCGACGCCCATTCCCATGCCGAGGGGGCCGTGTTCGATCCGGAGGTGCAGCTGGCGCTCCTGCGTCAGGGCGTGACCAGCGTGATCGGCGGGCAGGACGGCGTCTCCTACGCCCCCGGCGACGGCGCCTGGGCGAGCGAGTACTTCGCGGCGATCAACGGCCCCCATCCCAGCTTCCGCGGCGGCTCGGTGGCGGACCTGCTGGCCACCTACGACGGCGCGGTCCCGCTGAACGTCGCCTACCTGGTGCCCGCCGGGACCGTGCGCCACCAGGTGATGGGCAGCAGCGACGCCCCGGCCGACCCTGAGCAGCGCACGGCGATGACGGCACTGGTCGCACGGGCCGTGGCCGACGGGGCGGTGGGGCTCTCCACCGGGCTGGACTACACCCCGGGCCTGTTCGCGGACGCCGAGGAGATCGCGGCGCTGTGCCGTCCCCTCGCCGACTCCGGGCTGCCGTACGTGACGCACATGCGCGGCGGGTACGAGGAGAATTCGCAGGTGGGGATCGAGGAGGTGGCCCGCATCGGGCGCGCCGCCGGGGTCCCGGTCCACATCTCCCACTTCCATGCCCGGGCCGAGGAGGTCGCTCGGCTCATGGACCTCCTCGCCCGCGAGGGCATGGAGGCGAGCTTCGACGCCTACCCGTACACGCGCGGCTGCTCCCTGCTGGGCATGACCCTGCTGCCGCCCGCGCTGAACGCGATGGCCCCGGCGGCGGCGAGCGCCCTGCTGCGCGACCCTGCCCAGCGCGAGCAGCTGCGCCGCGACTGGTTCCCCGGTGTGGCGCATCATCCGAGCCTCGGGCCCGACTGGCCGGAGCTGATCACGATCGCCCACACCGTCGCCGAGGAGTTCGCCGACGCCCCCGGCCTCACCCTCGCGCAGCTCGCCGCGCAGCGCGGCACCGATCCGGTCGAGGCGGCGCTGGACCTGCTGGCGGCGTCCGCGCTCGAGGTGAACGTGGTGATGGCGGTGCGCGAGGAGCGCTCCGTGGAGGATCTGGGGCACCTGCTGGCCCATCCGCGGCATCTGGGAGGGTCCGACGGCATCTTCATCGGCGCCCATCCGCATCCGCGCTCCCGCGGCACCTTCGCCTCCTACCTCGCCACCTACGTGCGCGAGCACGGGTTCCTCGACTGGGCACAGGCGGCGCAGCACCTCTCCTCCGGAGCCGCGGAGCGCTTCCGGCTCGGCGAGCGCGGCGCCGTCGCCGAGGGCTCTCTCGCTGATCTGGTGCTCGTGGATCCCGCCGCCATCACCGATCGCGCCACCTACGAGGACCCGCTGGCGCTCGCGACGGGGATCGAGGACGTGCTGGTGGCCGGGCGGCCGGTGCTCTCCGGCGGTCGCCTGACCGGGCAGCTGCCCGGCCGGGGGCTGCGCAGCGCAGCCCGGCGCCGGACACCGCCGCCGCCCCGGATCCCGACCGCGTAACGTGCTCGCACACATCCACCTGCAGGGCAGCGCCCCTGC
>JAKDUN010000131.1 GCA_030457675.1 Brachybacterium sp.
GCGCTGATCGCGGGTCGCGGTGGGGGCGGGGGCGCTCATGCGGTCTCCTCGGCAGTGCGCACGTCCTCGCGCAGCAGGTTCCAGATCCGGGAGCGCAGCTCGCCGAACTCGGGGCTGCGCTCGATGTCGAAGGAGCGGGGTCGCTCGAAGGGGATCGTGATGTCCTCGCGCACGGTGCCGGGACGGCCGGACATCACGATCACGCGGTCGCTGAGGACGATCGACTCGTCGATGTCGTGGGTGACCATGAGGACGGTCTTGCGCTCCTGCTCCCACAGGGCGATCAGCTCCTCCTGCATGAGCATGCGGGTCTGGGCGTCCAGAGCGCCGAGCGGCTCGTCCATCAGCAGCACCGGGGATCCGGTGGCGAAGGCGCGCGCGATCGCGACGCGCTGGCGCATGCCGCCGGAGAGCTGGTGCGGGTAGGAGTCGGCGAACTCGGTCAGTCGCACGCGGGACAGCCAGTCCTTGGCGGTGGCGAGGCGCTCGCGCAGCGGCACGCCGGTCATGCGCAGGCCGAAGGCGACGTTGTCCAGCACCGTCATCCACGGGAACACGCCGTGCTCCTGGAAGATGAAGGCGGCGGGCACGGGGTGCTCGGCGCCGGCGACGGTGACCTCGCCGACGGTGCGCTCCTCGAGCCCGCCGAGGATCCGCAGGAAGGTGGACTTGCCGCAGCCCGACGGACCGACGATGCAGGTGAAGGAACCGGGTTCCAGGGTCAGCGAGAAGTTCTCCAGCGCCCAGACGGGTTCGCCGCCGGAGAAGAAGACCTTCGAGACGTCCTCGGCGACGACGGCCGATGGCGATGCATCAGTGTTCATGGCTGCTCCTCGACGTGCCGGGCGACGGCGCCACTGTAGCCGTGCAGTTCGAATGGCGAGACTCGATGCCCACCCATCGGACGCTCCACGGGCGCATCATGGTGCCATGACCCAGGACCCAGCCCTGCCCGCCGAACTGCTCCAGCACCGCGTGTCCGACCTCCCTGCCGGCGCACCGATCGCCCTGCCGCTGACACCCGCCAGCACCTTCGCCCTGCCGGGCACCACCGACGCACCGTTCACCTACGGGCGGGCGGGAGGTCCCACGTGGTCGGCGCTCGAGGAGGCCCTGGGGGTGCTCGAGCAGGCGGAGGTCGCGGTGCTCCCCTCGGGCATGGCCGCGATCTCGTCGGTGCTGCTGACCCAGCTGACCCCTGGTGACCGGGTGCTGCTCCCCTCCGACGGCTACTACGCCACCCGCTCCCTCGCCGAGCGGTTCCTGGTCCCGGCCGGGATCGAGGCGGTGCTGCGCCCCACGGCCGAGTACGCCCAGCAGGACCTCACCGGCTTCACCGTGGTCCATCTCGAGACGCCGTCGAACCCGGGACTGGACCTCTGCGACATCGCGGAGGTCTCCGCCCGGGCGCACGCCGCGGGCGCGCTGGTGGTGGTCGACAACACCACCCTCACCCCGTTCGGCCAGCGCCCCCTGGACCTCGGCGCCGACGTGGTGGTCGCCTCGGACACCAAGGCCCCCAACGGTCACTCCGACGCCCTGCTCGGCCATGTGGCGAGCCGCGACGCCGCGGTGATGGAGACGGTGCGCGCGTGGCGCACGCTGGCCGGCGGCATTCCCGGCCAGCTCGAGACCTGGCTGGTCCATCGCGGGCTGGAGACCCTCGAGCTCCGTCTCGACCGGATGTGCACCAGCGCCCAGGTGCTCGCCGAACGCCTCGCCGAGCATCCGGCTGTGCAGGGCGTGGTCCACCCCGGGCTCGCGAGCCACCCGCAGCGGGAGCTCGTCGCGCGGCAGATGGCGCGGACCGGGTCGCTGATCGGCCTCACCCTGGCCGATGAGGGCGCCGCCGAGCGGTTCCTCGCGGCGGCCCGCCTGGTGGTGCCGGCGACGAGCTTCGGCGGCGTCCACACCAGCGGTGAGCGCCGCGCACGCTGGGGAGATGCGGTGCCGGGCGGGTTCGTGCGCCTCTCCGTGGGCTGCGAGCCGACGGAGGCGCTGTGGGCGGATCTCGACGCGGCGCTGCGCGACCTCGGCTGAGCGGGTCCGGCCGTCCCGGCCCATCAGCTGGCACACCAGCCGTACCACCAGCCGGCCAGGCGGCAGGCCGATCAGCGCGCGCGGCGGGCGCGGAAGAACTCCCGCAGCAGGTCGCCGCACTCCTGGCCCCGCACCCCGGCGGTGAGCTCCACGCGATGGTTCAGCCGGGGCTCCCGGACCAGGTCGTAGAGGGACCCGGCCGCACCCGCCTTGGGGTCCATGGCGCCGACCACCACCCGCTGCGTGCGGGCCAGCACGATCGCGCCGGCGCACATGGTGCACGGCTCGAGCGTGACCACGAGGGTGCAGCCGGAGAGGTTCCAGCGGCCGGTGGCCGCGGCGGCGCGGCGCAGGGCGAGGATCTCGGCGTGGGCGGTGGGGTCCTCGTCGGCCTCACGTCGGTTGCCCGCCGTGGCCAGGATCGTCCCCTCGGGGCCGACGACGACCGCGCCGATGGGGACGTCGGCCGGCTCGCGAGCGGCGGCCGAGCGCGCCTCGTCGATCGCCAGGCCCATCAGTTCGTGGTCGGTCATGGGGCCATTCTCGCGCGCGTCCCGACCGGAGGCGCCCCGTGCGTCGTCCGAGGGCTCAGGCACGCCCACCCACCACCCGGTAGCGGGCCTCGAGCAGCGCGCCGTTGGCGCCGTGCTCGAGCAGCTCGAGGTCGAAGCGGCCACCGAGCAGGGGCTTGCCGGCCCCGAGCGTGACGGGGGCGATCGATGCGAAGAGCTCGTCGAGCATCCCTGCGCGGGCGAACTCGGCGGCGAGGTCTCCCCCGCCGACGATCCACACGTCCTTCTCCCCTGCCGCCTCCTCGATCGCGGTGCGGTGCGCGGCGGGCGGGCCGGAGACGACGGTGACGCCGTCGCGCTCCTCGAGGGGCGGGCGGTGGGTGAACAGAAAGGTGGGCTGGGTGAAGACCCAGGCCCCCTGGACGATCCCCTCGTGCTCGAGGACCCAGTCATAGGTGGAGCGGCCGGTGACGATCGCGCCGACCTCCGCGATGAAGTCCTCGTACGGCAGGATGCTCTCGTCTCCGGTGGGCTGGGACATCAGCCAGTCGAGGCTGTCGTGCTCGTCGGCGAGGAAGCCGTCGAGGGTGGTCGCGGTGTAGAAGCGGTAGCGGGTCATGGCAGGTCTCCTGTGCGTCGTCGGTGCCACATGATCGGATCGGGGTCGAGGCCGGCGAGGTGGCGGACGGTCTGCGCCATAGTCTCCTCGGGTCCGCCGGAGGCGCGGGGAAACGGAGCCCATGGGGTGCGGACAGTCGTCGCTGTCGGCCATCTCTCCAGTATCGGGACGGTCCGGACTCCCCACCCGACCGTTCTTGCGGCCCTCACGTCCGGTAGATTCGGCCTCATGCGCGTTCTCAAGATCGACCACCCCCTTGTCGCCCACAAGCTGTCGGTGCTGCGCAATCGCGCCACCCACTCCTCAGTGTTCCGCCAGCTCGCCGATGAGCTGGTGACGCTGCTGGCCTACGAGGCGACCCGCAACGTCGCCGTGGCCCCGGCGCAGATCGAGACCCCGGTGACCACGATGACCGGCACCCGGCTGACGAACCCCAAGCCGATGGTGGTGCCGATCCTGCGCGCCGGCCTCGGCATGCTCGACGGCCTCACCCGCCTGCTGCCCACCGCCGAGGTGGGCTTCCTGGGCATGGTCCGCAACGACGAGACCCTCGAGGTCACCACCTACGCGAACCGGCTGCCGGATGACCTCTCCGGCCGCCAGTGCTTCGTGCTGGATCCGATGCTGGCCAGCGGGAACACCCTCATCGCCGCCTGTGAGTACCTCCATGAGCGTGGTGCCCGCGACATCACCTGCGTGACCCTGCTGTGCGCGCCGGAGGGGCTCGCGGCGATGGAGAAGCAGATCGACCCGTCGATCGACCTCACGATCGTCACCGCCGCGATCGACGAGAAGCTCGACGACAACGGCTACATCGTGCCGGGCCTGGGCGACGCGGGCGACCGCCTCTTCGGGGTCGTCGACTGACACTCGTCGACTGACACTCGTCGATTGACCCCGCCCTGGCGAGGGGCAAGATGAGGGCTCTGTCCCCGTGCGTCGAGGAGTGTGCGATGTTCCTGAGTGTCCACGAGCAGGAACGGCTCATGGTCCACCTGGCCGGGAAGCTCGCCCTGGAGCGCAAGGAGCGGGGGCTGACGCTGAACCTCCCCGAGGCGACGGCCCTGATCACCTCGTATCTTCTCGAAGGAGCGCGGGACGGCCAGTCCGTCTCGGACCTCATGGAGGGCGGGCGCTACGTGCTGGGCCGTGACGACGTCATGGAGGGCGTGCCCGAGATGCTCGCCCAGGTGCAGGTCGAGGCGACCTTCCCCGACGGCACCAAGCTGGTCACCGTCACCCACCCGGTGCAATGAGGAGGGCGCGATGAGCAACGAGAAGCCTCCCCAGGATCCGGCCGCCGCGCCGGCGATGGAGAAGAATCCCTTCGACAACCCGGAGCTCGGCCCGGAGGGCACACCCGAGCCGCCATCCCACCCCTCGGACGATCCCGGCCGCGACTATGACCGCGATGAGGTGGTGCGCAGCTCCGGCGTCGGCGCCCCCAGCGAGCCGCGCCGTTCGGGCTCCGGCAGCCGCCAGGCACCGCGCCGGGTCACCGACGATGCAGTGGACCAGCGTGTTCCCGTCATCCCCGGCGAGATCCTGCTGGCCGACGGGCCGGTGCTGATCAATGCGGACAGCGAACCGATCACGCTGCGCGTGGTCAACACCGCCGACCGCCCCATCCAGGTCGGCTCCCACTTCCACTTCGCCGAGACCAATCCGGCGCTGGACTTCGACCGCGCGGCCGCACGCGGCAAGCGTCTGAACATCGTCTCCGGGGGCTCCGTGCGCTTCGAGCCCGGGGCCGAGGAGGACGTCCAACTGATCGACTTCCGCGGCCGGCGCATCGCGCTCGGCTTCCGCGGGGAATTCGGAGGTCCGCTCGATGACTGAGGTCAGCCGTACAGAGGTCAGCCGTTCCGAGTATGTCGCCAGCTATGGCCCCACCGTCGGGGACCGCATCCGCCTGGCGGACACGGACCTGGTCATCCAGGTCGAGCAGGACCACTACGTCGGCGGGAACGAGGCCGTCTTCGGCGGCGGCAAGTCGATCCGCGAGTCGATGCTGCAATCCGCCCGCACCCGCGCCGAAGACACCCCCGACCTGGTCATCACGGGAGTGGTGATCCTGGATCACTGGGGGATCATCAAGGCCGACGTCGGCGTCCGCGACGGCCGCTTCTGCGGGATCGGCAAGGCCGGCAACCCCGATGTGATGGACGGCGTCACCGAATCGCTCGTGATCGGCCCGTCCACCGAGGTGATGGCCGGCAACGGCATGATCATGACCGCCGGCGCAGTCGACACCCACGTCCACTTCGTCACCCCCGACCAGCTGACGGTGGGGCTGAACGCAGGTGTCACCACCGTGATCGGCGGCGGCACCGGACCGGCCGAAGGTTCCAAGGCGGCGCTGGCCACCCCGGGCGCCTGGTGGCTTCAGAAGATGTTCCAGGGCCTGGATCCGTGGCCCGTGAACTTCATGTTCCTGGGCCGCGGCAACGCCATGAACGACGAGGCGCTGCTGGAGCAGGTGCGCGCCGGCATGGGCGGGTTCAAGATCCACGAGGACTGGGGCGCGACCCCGGCCGTGATCGACCGGACCCTGCAGATCGCCGACGCGACCGGAGTGCAGGTCGCGATCCACTCCGACACCCTCAACGAGGCCGGCTTCGTCGAGGACATGCTCGCCGCGGTGAAGGGTCGCACCTTCCACGCCTTCCACACCGAAGGTGCCGGCGGCGGCCACGCCCCGGACATCATCAAGGTCGCCAGCGAGCGCAATGTGCTGCCCGCCTCCACGAACCCCACCCGTCCGTACACCGTGAACACGGTGGACGAGCACCTGGACATGGTGATGGTCGCCCATCACCTGAACCCGCAGATCCCCAACGACCTCGCCTTCGCCCAGTCCCGCGTGCGGGCCGGGACGATCGCCGCGGAGGATGTCCTGCAGGACATGGGCGCGCTGTCGATCATGAGCTCGGACTCGCTGGCGATGGGTCGCATCGGCGAGACGATCATGCGCACCTGGCAGACGGCGCACCAGATGAAACGCGTGCGGGGCCCGCTCGAGGGCGATATCACCGCAGACAACCACCGCGCCCGTCGCTACGTCGCGAAGTACACGATCGCGCCGGCCGTCGCGCACGGCATCGATCAGCACGTGGGCTCGATCGAGGTGGGCAAGCTCGCCGACTTCGTGATGTGGCAGCCGGCCCTGTTCGGGGTGCGTCCCTCCTCCGTGTTCAAGGGCGGGATGGCCGCGGTCGCCGCGATCGGGGACCCCAACGCCTCGATCCCCACCCCGCAGCCGGTGTCCGGTCGCCCAGGATTCAACCACTTCACGAAGGCCGCCGGGGCCACCAGCCTCGCCTTCGTCTCCGAGCTGGCGATGGACAGCGACGTGGTCGAACGGATGGGGGTGGAGCACCAGATCGTCCCGATCACCTCCACCCGCTCGGTCACGAAGGACGACCTGCCGCTGAACACGGCCCGCCCGCGGATCGACGTGGACCCGGACACCTACGCGGTGCGGATCGACGGCGAGCTGATCGAGCACGAACCGGCGGAGTTCGTGCCGATGGCGCAGCGGTACTTCCTGTTCTGACGATGCCCGCTCCCCTCCCCCGCACAGCGGCGCTGCTGCTGCTCGGCGATGGCCGGTTGCCGGCGGGCGGCTATGCGCACTCCGCCGGGCTCGAGCAGGCGATCGCCCGCGGCTGGGTCCGCGACGCCGACGGCATCTCCGCCTATCTGCGCGGCCGGATCCACACCACCGGGCTGGTCACCGCGTCCTTCGCCGCGGCCGCGCAGCACCGGACCCGCCTCGCGTTGGAGGCCGGGGACCTCGCGGGTCTGCGGGCGGAGCTCGCCGCGCTCGATCGGGAGCTGATCGCGCGCACCCCCTCCCCAGCACTGCGGAAGATCGGCCAGGACCTGGGCCGCATGCTGCTGCGGGCCATGCGTTCGATCGTCCCGCAGCAGGTCGCCGTGCTCGATGCGGCCGGGCCCGTGCTGCAGCAGCCGATCGCCTACGGCGTGGTGTCCGCCGCGCTCGGGCTCGATGCCCGGGATGCTGCGGCCGTGGTGCTCTACGACTCCGCCGCCACCCCGGCGGTGGCCGCCGTGAAGCTCATGAGCATCGACCCGTTCGCGACCCACCGCTGCCTCGCCGAGCTCGCCCCCGAGCTGGATGAGCTGGCGGAACGGGCCGCCGCGCACGCCGCCTTCGACCCCCGCGAGCTGCCGTCTCTCGCCGCCCCTCTCACCGACATCGCCGCGGAGCTGCATT
>JAKDUN010000132.1 GCA_030457675.1 Brachybacterium sp.
TTGCCGCGCTGGGCGGCCTTGTCGCGGATCCCCTGCACCACGCGTCCGAGGCCGGAGGTGTCCTCGTCCTCCACGGGGGTCTCCACGAAGTCCACGATGGAGCGCATGGTCGCCAGGTCGATGCTGGGCAGGCCCTCCGCCAGTTCCTGCCCGATCCGGGCACCGGCCAGCTTCTCCAGGTTCGCCGCGGCCTCGGCGCCACGGGTCTCGCGCGCGGCCTCGAGTCGCTGCGTCAGCAGTGCGGCGGCGACGGGCGAGGTGGGAATCGGATCGGGATGGCCGGCGACGGTGATCTGGTCCATGGGGCTTCCTGGCTCGACGGCCCGTGCATGAGGTCATGAAACGCACGGGGCCGGACTGCTGCGACCGGCTGCTCCGCACAGTACCTGTGACCGTGCCCGGACCGGGCGGCATATCCACCGTCGCGACGTGGCCGGGACGAACAGGCGGGGCTCGCCGGAGCGTGGCCGTCGCAGGGGCGGAGCGCTGCTGTCGCGGGGGCGCGAAGGCCATCGCGGGGCTCCGCCCTCAGCCGCTCAGCACCCCCTCCAGGTCCGAGGCATCCACCAGCGGGTCGTCCAGGTCCACGGTGAGCCGCGAGCGGGCCATCAGCCGCGCCGAGCCGGTGATGGTCGAGTCCCAGGCGGGGTAGTCGCCCACGGTGGTGGGTCCGAGCACGGTGCCGACGAAGCGGTTGCCGCGCGGGGAGATCGTCTCCAGGGTGTCGCCGGGGCCGAGCTCGCCGTCGCCGGCCATCAGCGCGAGCCGGGCGGAGGTGCCGGTGCCCGTGGGGCTGCGGCAGATCACCCCGGGGTGCACGTAGGTGGCGGAGCGAGAGGCAACCGCGCCGTCCTCCCGGGTGCGCACCCGGCCCATGAAGTGCACGAACGGCAATGGGCCCACGTCGCCGAGGGAGGGATGCTCCTGGCGCAGCCCGGGCCGGGCCGTGCGCACGAAGGCGTCCCCGAAGGCGGTCAGCGCGATCTGCTCGTCCGCCGTGAGCTCGAAGTCGTGCTCGCCGGCGCGGATCATCGCGTAGTAGGCGCCGCTCCACACCAGGTCGAAGCCCACTCGCCCGTAGTCGGGCACCTCGACCGAGAGGCCGCGCTCGGCGACATAGGCGGGTTCGCCCTGGGTGGTGACCGTCTCGACCCGCCCGTCGGCCGTGATCGCGGTGATGCGGGCCAGGCCCGCCGGGGACTCCAGGACGATCCGCTGCTCGCCGCCGGTCATCTCGATGATCCCGCTCTCCAGCAGGGCGGTGGCGACGCAGAGCGTGTTGGAGCCGGAGTACATGGGGTAGCCCATGGCCTCCATGATGATGTAGCCGGCCTCCGCTTCGGGATGGCCTGGTTCGACGATCAGGTCCACCGACATCGCCGGGTCGCCGTAGGGCTCCGAGAGCAGCAGACGCCGCAGCCCGTCCCCTTCCCGCTGGAGCCAGCGGGCCTGCTCGAGCACGCTCGCGCCGGGCAGCGCCCGGATGCCGGAGGTGACGATGCGGCTCACGTCTCCGCCGGACTGGGTGTCGATCAGTTCGATGCTGCGTTCACGGCGCATGGGGCGCCCCGATGCTGTCCCAATGACGGTCCGGGACCACCACCAGCTTGCCGATGTAGGACTTGCCCATGAAGGTGCGCTGGGCCTCGTGCAGGTCCGAGAGGCGGAAGGTGCGATCCAGCAGGGGCCGGATCTGTCCGGTCTCGATGTAGCCGACCAGGCGGCGGAAGGCGGTGCGGGTGCCCTGGGAGGAGCCGTGCAGCTCGAGATGCTTGAGGTACAGGGTGCGCAGATCCAGCTGCACCACCGGCCCGCCGATCGCGCCGGCGGTCGTGTACCGGCCCTCCGGGCGCAGGATTCGCAGCAGGTCGTTGAACATCTCCCCCGCCACCAGGTCCGCGACCACGTCGACCGGGCCGCCGACGGTGCGGGCGACCTCGCCCACCAGATCGTCCCCACCGCGCAGCACCACGTCCTCGGCGCCGATGTCGCGCAGCGCCTGTTCCTTGCCGGCACTGGTGACCGCGAACGGGATCGCGCCCCGCACCCGCGCCAGCTGGATCAGGGCCGAGCCGACGCCGCCCGAGGCCCCGGTGATCAGGATGTTCTCGCCCTCGGCCAGGCGGGCACGGTCCAGCATCTGCTCGGCGGTCAGGTAGGCGCAGCAGAAGGTCGCCAGGCCCGCATCGGAGATGTCGGCGGTGACCTCATAGGCGTTGGTCACCGGGACCGCGACGTACTCGGCATATCCGCCGTCGCGGCCATGGCCGATGTAGTCGATGTCCGCGAGCGACTCATCACCCTCCGGGCGGTGGTAGAGGCTGAAGTCGACCATCACCCGCTGTCCGATCCGTTCCCGGTTCACACCGCCCCCGACCTCGACGATGCGGCCGACGATGTCTGCGCCCTGGATGCGGGGGAAAGTGAGGGTGGAGCGGCCGCGCCGCCAGGAGGAGATCTCCGACGGGTCGGTCTCGCTGCCGTAGGCGCCCTCGCGCACCCAGATGTCGGTGTTGTTCATCCCGCAGGCGTGGACGTCGATCAGCACCTCCCCCGGTGCTGGGTCCGGGGTGCGGGCCTCCCGGGTATGGACGAGCTGGTCCAGGTCGCCATGGCCCATCAGGCGCATGGCCTGCATCGTGCGGGGGATCCTCGCCATCGAAGCCCCTCCTGTCCTGAGGGCGCGCGAGTGGGGCTCGCACCGCTGAGCCCCAGCCTGGCAGTGCAGAACGATTCAGGTCCAGGGGCGGGCGGCCGTCGGATCATCATCAACTCCCAGATGTTCACTCTCTGCTCGGATTCCGAAATATTGAACTCATGTCTCCGGTTGAACATTCGGCGGGCGCGGGTCACGACGTGTCGCCGTCCCTGCTCGATGCCTACGAGAGGGGGTTCACTGCAGGACTTGGGCAATGAGACGCTCCCCCACATCACCTGGCCCCCGGCTCCTCGCACCACCTAGGATCGAGGGGTACTCACCGCTTCCAGCGTCGGCAGCGATTCCATCCTGATGTCCCCGCGCTGGAGGTTGCCTGATGTCGCCCACGCCGACGCCGCCCGCACCGCTGTCCCCCGGCCGCCTGCGGCTGGTGATCCTGGCGATGTCGCTGGGCGCCTTCGCGATCGGCACCACCGAGTTCGCGAGCATGGGCCTGCTGCCGCAGATCGCCGATGACCTCGAGGTCTCCATCCCGCAGGCCGGCATGCTCATCACCCTGTACGCCCTCGGCGTGGTGATCGGGGCGCCGCTGGTGACGATCGCGGCGGTGCGGATTCCGCGCGCCAAGCTGCTGGTGCTACTGATCGGCCTGATCGGGCTGGGCAACCTGCTCTCCGCCATGGCTCCGGACTTCACCACCCTGGCCATCGCCCGCTTGATCGCGGGACTCCCCCACGGCGCCTACTTCGGGGTCGCCTCGCTGGTCGCCTCCCGCCTCTCCCCGCCCGGGCGTCGCGCCCGGTCGGTGTCGCTGGTGATGCTGGGGCTGACGATCGCGACCATGGTCGGGGTCCCGGCCTCCACCGCCCTCGGCCAGAACGTGGGCTGGCGCTCGGCCTACGTGATCGTGGTGGTGATCGCCGCGGCGACCACCCTGGCGATCTGGCGCCTGGTTCCTGAACCGGAGGGCGCCGGTGCCACCAGCTCGATCCGGGGTGAGCTCGGCGCGCTGCGCCGTGCCCAGGTCTGGTTCGCGCTCGGCATCGGCTCCATCGGCTTCGGCGGCATGTTCGCCGTCTACAGCTACATCGGCGAGATCGTGCCCGGCGTGATGGGCCTCGGCGAGCGTGCCGTGCCGGTGGCGCTGTTCGTCTTCGGCCTCGGCATGACGCTCGGCAACCTCATCGCCGGGCGCCTCGCCGATCGCAGCATCTACGGCACCATCTTCTTCGGCCTGATCGGCATGGCGCTCAGCCTCGCCGTGTTCGGTCTGGTCGCCCACAACGCGATCGCCGGGATGGTCGTGCTGCTCGCGATCGCGATCACCTCCCAGATGATGGGCCCCTCGCTGCAGCTGTTCCTGCTGGACGCCTCCCCCGATGCCCCGTCGCTGGCCGCCGCGCTGCACCACTCGGCGCTGAACATCGGCAACTCGCTGGGCGCCGCTCTCGGCGCGGCCGTGCTCGCCGCCGGCTGGGGACTGCTCGCGCCTTCCTGGACCGGCGTGGTGCTCGCGGTGCTGGGGCTCGGGATCGCCGGCTGGTCGTACGCCGTCCACCGGCGCGAACAGGCCCGCCGGGCCGAGGTGTCGACGTCCGCCGACGGCGGGCTGTCGGTGCCTGCCTGAGCTCCGGAGGGATCGACCCTCCCGTGCGTGGGTGATCAGAGATCCCGGCGCCCCCGGACGAGGGCGAGGGCTCCGCGCAGCAGCGCGGGGGTCCGATAGGTTCGCGCCGGTCCCCTCCCCGGTGCGTCGTCCTCGTACCAGTACTCGTCCCGGTGCTCGACCACCTCGTCGCTCCCGACCGTCACCACTCCGGTTGTGACCAGCAGATCGAGGGTCCGGGCGGTCGCGGCGAGCCGGCGTACGGCGCTGTCGGCGACGTGCCCGGTGCTGCGGTCCAGGGGCACGTCGCGCACATAGGGGTGCCGGACCAGTCCGACCAGGAAGTCCACCGACTCGAAGCAGTGCAGGAGTGTGCCGTCGTGCGGGTGATCGGGCAGGACCAGGCCGTCGGGCCCGCTCGCCACCAGGAGCGCGATCCAGATGTCGTCCTCGGCCCCCTCCGTGGTCGGGGCGCGCCGGTATGCGAGGCAGGCGCCCTCGAGCACGGCGGCGAGCAGTCGGCGGGCGCCGTCCACCCCCTCCTCGGCGAGGGCGTCACCCCGGGGCCCGAACAGCGGCGTGCCGGTCGGCCGTACCCAGCCGTCCTCGCGGGAGAGCCAGCCCTGTTCGGTGAGCACGTCCCAGGCCCGCTGGACCCGCGAGTCCGTGCCGTAGGGGCGCCAGGACCAGGCGTCACAGTGGTCGCGGCACGCCTCCTCGATCCGTCGGCGATCGACGGCGTACAGAGCGCCGAGCTTCGTGGTCCGGCACCCCTCCCCGATGAAATCCAGCAGCTCACGGACCACTCGGAGGAACGGGAGCCGCGCGGCCTCCGCCCTCATCGCGATCCGGCCCGCCGCGTCCGAGGGTTCCTCCTCCGGGGCCGGGGCGTCGCCGAGGAACCAGGGTCTGGGCTGAGCTGGTGCAGCGGGATCCCCGGCGAGGACCTCACCGAAGTGGTTCTCGCCGAAGAGCTCGGCGGCCGAGGGCAGTGCGTCGTCGATCGTCATGGGCCGAGCGTGATGGATGCACTGGCGAACGCGCCACAGCCCCCGACGAGGTGTGGACGGCGATGCGGTGGGGAGGAACGGTCCATCGTGCCCGAGCACCGCCTCGCCGTGCCCCTGCACGCCGACTCCTCGAGGCTCACCCGAGGATCACCCGAGGATCACCCGAGGATCACGGCAGTCGCGCCCTGGTGAGCTCGTCCTGCAGCGCAGGTCGGTTCCGGTGCTGTTCCCGCAGTGCCTGCACGCGAGCATGGAATGCCTCGACCCCATCGCTGCGCTCTGCCAGCTTCCTCGCCTCGACCAGCAGCACCGCCGCCTCCCGGTACGCCCTGCGCTGCTTCGCCTCGATGGCACGGTTCGCCTCCTGGAGCAGAACCGGCAGTGCCTCGGCGGGATGTTCCCGTGCCCGCTCGCGAGCCAGCCGCAGCCACAGGTCTCCGCGGCAGCCGCCCTCGAGGGCGGCCTCCCACGCACGGTCGACATCCCCCTCCCAGAGCAGGGCGGAGACCAGCGCGGTCCAGTCCCGGCCGCGCACGTCATGCTCGGGTGCTTGCAGCACTGTGATGGCCTGCTCCCGCCAACGAGCGAAGTCGTCCCGGGTGCCGACCTTCAGCGCACGGTAGGTGAGGTCTCCAGGTCGGTCGGTGAAGTTCTCCCAGAGCAGCTGCCCGGCGATGTCCACGCGCCCCGCTTCGCGATGGATCTCCGCCGCCAGTTCCTTCAGACGCCCATCACGGGTCCCGGCCTCGAACGCCTTCTCGAGGCAGTCCAGTGCCTCCTGTGCCCTGCCCTCACGATGCAGCAGCTGCGCGATGCGCAGAGTGTCATACGGTCCGTTCTCGGTCTCGCGCAGCACCTCGAGCAGCAGGTTCGCGCCACCCAGCGCCTCCGCCGCCTGCTCCCGCAGGTGAGTCAGGGCGAAACGGTCTCCGTCGTAGGGGCCGAGACCGTCAGGCACCTCGCGCCAGCGCTGCTCGACGAGGCTCCGATAGTGCCGCAGGCCGCTCTCGCCGAGGATCCCGGCATACTGTGCCGGAGCGTCATAGAACACGTCGTAGTCGCTGGTCACCGCGAGGTGCAGGAGAGTCTCGGCGAGTGCTTCGACATCGACGTCGTCGTGTCGGCTCGCACGGAGGTGGATCTCCTCGATACGTGCGATCGCCTCGACCAATCCACCGCCGGAGTCATCGACCCCGCCGCCGAACTCGTCAAGGAGTTCCATCGCGAACAGCGCCAGGCGGGCGGCTGACGGAGCGAACCCGGCGTCGGTGAGATCGTCGACCGCATCGAGCACTTCTCCGATGCCCCAGAAGTAGTCCCAGGCCTCGCCGTAGTCGATGAAGTCCTCGATGGACACGGCGTCGACCAGCGCCCTGCGCAGCGGCAGCTCATCCAGCGCCGAGCCGCGGGCGCCTCCGGGCCTCCCTTCGCCCCCGGCCTCCACAGCCAGGCGGGCCGCGAACATCGGGTCCCGGCGACCGGCCTCCAGCAGCAGCTCCACCAGCCGCTCCGTCGGCTGCGCGGCGAGGAAGCTGCGAAGCTGCGCCTGCCCGTCTTGCTGGCCGGTGGGGTCGACGTCGCCGTCGAGCTCGGGCGGCGCGTCGTGCCCGGGAGTCTCTGACCCGAGGGGGCGATCGCCGGGCTCGGCCTCGAGCCAGCACAGGACGGTGGCGACCATGTGCTTGCAGAAGTGGCCGTCCTCCGCGAAGGGACACGTGCAGCCGGCGGAGATCCCGCGGCCGACGGCCTCGATCTCCACCTCGTACGTCTCGGAGCCGACGACGTCTGCGTCGACGCTCGTCCCATCGTGCCGACGCAGGTGAACGCGCCCGTCGGTCACGTACTGCTGCCCCCGTGCGAAGACCACCCCGCCGGCGCGGTCCCGCAGGACTCTCGGATCGATCTGTGACTTCAGCATGACGTCAGTGTGCCGGGCGGGGCCCTGAAACGCCGAGGCGAGCCGACCGGGGGAAAGGCGCCCCGACGCCGCAGAGCCGCAGAGCCGCAGAGCCGCAGAGCCGCAGAGCCGCAGCAATCATT
>JAKDUN010000133.1 GCA_030457675.1 Brachybacterium sp.
GCCCCCTTGCGCACCGTGATGGACCATCCCGCCTCACCGGTGCGGTCAAAGGCGACCACCTCGTGGCCGTCCTCCGCGGCCCATTGGGGCAGGGAGTCGGTGGCCTGGGTGCAGTCGAAGCCGATGATCAGGTCATCGCCCGAGTTCAGCTGCTGCATGGCGTTCTTCGCGTCGATCAGCGGGAAGGGGCACACGGCGCCGTTGGTCTGGAGGGTGTAGGCAGGCATGTCGGGGTCCTTTCGGTGGTGCGGAGGGCGTCGGGAGAGGTCAGGCGGCAGGAGTGAGCACGGGGGCGGGCCGGTTCGCGGCGGCGGCCTTCTGCGGGCGCACCAGGAAGAACCAGGCGGCGCCCCAGGTGCCGAGCATGATCGCGACGAAGGAGACCCAGCCCTGGTAGCTGAACAGGCTGGTCTCCACCAGGGAGTTGCCGATGGTGCAGCCGCCGGCGAGCGCGGCGCCCACGCCCATGCCGACGCCGCCGCCGGCGCTGCGCAGGATCGTGTTCGCATCCGGCACTCGCCAGCGGAATTCGCCGGTGAGCTTCGCGGCGATGAAGGAACCCACCAGGATGCCGAGCACCAGCATCACGGACCAGTCCACGAGGGTGATGTCCCCGGTGGTCAGGAACGTGACGATCTTGGCCGACGGGGTGGTGATGCCGAGGCCCCCGTTGCGGCCCGCGGCGGTGGAGAGCACCCAGGCGGCGATCGCGAGGAGCCCCAGCAGCACGCCGCCCACCCACGGGCTCCAGGGGATGTCGGCGAGGTAGTGGCCGAGGCCCGAGCGGCGGGCCGGGAGGCGGACCGGAGCGTGCGCGGAGTTCTTGCGCACCTGGCGCGCCACGAGCACGGCGACCAGCACGGCGAAGAGGGCCGTGGGCACCCAGACGCTCACGCCGAGGGTCTCCTGGAGGGTGGAGTCGGCGGTGGTGCGGGCGCGGGCGGCCTCGGTGAAGCCGGCGAGCGGGCCGTACTTCATCACGGCGGCGAACAGCGCATAGAAGATCAGGGCCACCCAGGAGCCGATGAGGCCCTCGCCGGCGCGGTAGTAGGTGCCGGTCGCGCAGCCGCCGGCCATGACGATGCCGACGCCGAACAGCAGCCCGCCGCCGATCACTGCCAGCGGCGCGAAGGTGGCCGGCTCCGGGGCGATGACGCCCATGCCGGTCAGTGCCGCGACACCGATGGCCTGGATCGCGATGGCGAGGAGGAAGGGGACGAAGTAGCGCGTGGAGCGTGCCATGTACAGGTCGCGGAACGCGCCGGTGACGCAGAACCGGGAGCGCTGCAGGACGTAGCCGAGCACGGCGCCGAGGAGGAGGCCGGTGAGGATCATGCCCGGAACGCTAACTTATGGGGCACATAAGCAATACCCCCGTGTCGCTGGATGAACCTCCGCACCTGTCCGCATCGTCGTCACCAGAGAGCGGTCGTCAGCGAGCTCGCGACCCCCGTGCGGCCGAGACGACCTCGTCTGTGACAGAGACCTGGTGGCACACCCCGCCGAGAACTCAGCCCACGATCGCCGCACGCAGCTCCCGCGGCGCTCCGAGCACTTGGCGGGCCTGGGTGCCGACGTCGCTCGCCCCTTCCCGCAGCCGCTCGAGGGAGCCGTGCGCGATGGCGTCCAGGCCCTGCGGGGAGTCGATCAGGATGCGGGCGGCGGCGACCCGCGCGATGCACAGCGCCATCTGGGTGTTGTCGGACCACTCCCCGGGGGCGTTCGGACCGAGCCCGCCGCCGATCATCTGCGGGCCGCGCACCGGGTCGTACGCGGCGGTGGCAAATTCGTAGGGGACGCCGGCAGCGTCACCGCAGGCCAGGCCCAGCAGGACGCCGGCGGCGCAGTCGGCGGGAGTGGTGAGGGCTCTCATGGGAGCACTGCAAGTGGGCACTTCGGCCCGTGCCTTCGTGAGGGCGAACATCTGCCGCGCCACACAGTTCGGAACGCAGCTCGGGTCGCCGCCTATCCTCGTAAGAAGGCATGATGGTGGTCGCAGAGGCGTCAGGAGGCGCGCAGGGGGTCTGGAACGGTCGTGCAGGTCGTCCCAGCGCACGACGAAGGGGTTCTCAACCATGACCAGCACTCATCCGACAGCTGTTCGGGCACCCGGTCTGGCGAAGGCCCGTGCTCGCATCGGGACGGGACTGTTCCTGTACACGCTGCTGATCGCCGTGCTGTGGGTGATGCCGAAGGGCGACCTGCCTCCGGTGTGGCTGATCTGCCTCCTCCCGGCCCTGGTCTTCGTCCTGCTGACCTGGAAGATGGTCGGGAAGGGCGCGACGCATGCTTCCCAGATGGGACGTGTCATCGGCTTCGGCGCCATCTTGGCTGTCCTCTGGGTGTCCGGCTCGATGCTGCTGAGCTCCGGCGGCGTCGAACGGTGGTTCCTCTACGTCCCCTGGTGGGTCATGCATGCCCTGTGGCCCTTGGTCATGGCGGTGGGGATCACTGCACGGTTCACCCTGCGCAAGCTCGTCCCGGGAGCTGCTCGGCGTGATTCAGAGAGGCTGCACCACCATAGGGAGGAGCTCCGCCGCGAGGAGGCCCGCCGGGCGAAGCAGGACTCCATCGAGAAGGCCCGTCTGCAGGAGATCGAGTACGACCGCAAGATGCAGCGAGAGACCAACAGTCAGCTGCAGCCCACCGCCCCCGGTCGCCTCACGGGCCTGGAGCCCTCGGCGCTCGCCGCCGTCGAGGTCCCCACGCTTCCCGATCTGTTCGGTACCCCCGGGGCCGGTCTCAGCGGTTCCGGATTCGGTGCCGACCAGATCACGAAGGGGCAGGATGGTGAGCTGAACTTCGCACGCGCACTGCAGCACACCGACCAGCTCAGCCGCTTCGCGACATTCTGGTCCGTCCACATGCCCGACGAGACCGTCGGAGCGAGCACCACGTACAGCTCCGACATCGACTGCGTCGTCGTCACCGGCAGCTCGATCTTCCTGCTGGACATGAAGAACTACACGCAGGGCGACGTCACCTGGATCCAGGAGAACGACTCCCTGCGCCTGATCGACAACCCCACCGGGGGATACATCGGCAAGGCCCGTTCGATGAGCCGGAACATGGAGCTCGCTGCCGATCGCGTCCAGAAGAAGTTCCGCGCACTCGGAGTGGGCCACCAGGTCAAGGCGCGGGTCGTCTTCATGCCGACGGACAACGGGATCGGCACCATCGATTCCGAGGTGAGCTGGCCGGGAGAGATCCGGGCGGAGAACCTCGACGAGACCCTCGCCGAGCTCTCTGCCGAGCCGGCCTTCGAACCGACCGCGGCCGACAGCGAGCACATCGTGCGCGTCTTCCGCTGGCTGGTGAAGGACGAGACGGGTTCTGCCCCGCGCCTCGGAGAGGCATGGAAGAACGCCCCCGGGATGCGCCGTCCGCGCCCCGGGAACGGTGTTCCCGCCGCAGCCCCCTCCACGGCACCCGCAGCCCCATCTGCAGATGCGGTGGCGCCGGCACCGCAGGCCACCGCGCAGAGCACCCCTCCGGAGCATGCGACCGCTGTCACTGCCGCGCCGGCCCGTACCTGCGAGGAATGCGGCGCATCGTTCGGCTCGGAGTGGACCTTCTGCTGGGAGTGCGGTCGCGCGTGAGCCTGAACTGGTATGTCGACGTCGATGGCGAGAGTCATCGCCTGCGCACGGCCGAGGGGTGGAGCGACATCGTCGTCAAGGACCTCGCCCTGCCCGCCGATGACATCGTCCCCTTCGGAGCCGTCGACGCCGGCCACCTCCGTGCCGCGCTGCACGAGGTCGGGAACGCACTGCACGCCGCGCATCTTCTCGAACATTCCGGCGAGGACCAGGAGGCGCCGGCGCTCCCCCTGCACCTTGTTGCCGCGGCTCGGAACGACACGCAGCACCTCCTGGTCAGCGGGAAGGTCCACGGGATCGCCGTCTCTCGCTCCGTGGCATGGTCCCCGATCGGTGACGGCCCCGCGCTGAACGCGCTGAGCAACACCGATCAGCTCGAGGCCCTGTCCGGCGCGGCCGGGAGCATGCAGCTCTCGCTCGGCGCCGACAAGGAGTGGACGGCGACGCTCTCCCTCGCCGACAGCACGGCCCGTCACCGCCTGCGGCTCCTGCGTGACCCGATCGGCTCACCACCCTTCCGGCTCATCGAGGGACCCAACCTGGTCAGGTGCATGCTCCCTACGAGCGAGCTCACCGCACTGATCGCCGAGGTCCCGCCCGCCGAGGACGTCACCATCGCTTTCGTCCCCGGCCGGGTGCTGATCCGGTCAGCCACCGGCATGATCGGGATGCTGAAGGTCGACACGGCGGGCGAGCCACGTCAGGGGACCTTCCCCGCCGGTTCCGTCCGATCAGGCCTCGACGCCCTCGGCGATGACATCGAGCAGGTGCGCCTCGCGCTGTTCGACGAACCCGACAGACCTTCGCTGCGTGTGGACAGCGCCGACTTCGACTCGCGCTGCTCCGTGCTGGCGAGCGGCTGGAGCTACAGATGACCTCTCAGCAGGAGAGACCGCAGGCACGTATGGAAACCAGTCCCAGGCCGCGGGTCGACTTCTTCGGGGTCTCCGACCCCTGGGACGTCCCGGAGGGATGGCTCGAGGAGTACCAGCGCCGCATGTGGGGCCTTGCCCGGCATCCCGCGGCATTCGCCTTCCTCCGCAACGTGACTCTGCGCGGGGACGTCGTCCCCTTCATCCA
Organism: Brachybacterium sp.; assembly: GCA_030457675.1. GTDB lineage: Bacteria > Actinomycetota > Actinomycetes > Actinomycetales > Dermabacteraceae > Brachybacterium. The sequence continues at coordinate 4,680 of JAKDUN010000133.1, forward strand.
GAGCACCGTGTTGCTACTGCACAAGCTCGGCGGGCTGACGATCGTCGACGCCGAGAACTTCTCGCAGCACTGGCTCGCGCCGTTCCGCACCCCGGACGACGACGGCGTCACCGAAGGGGTCTACTCGGCGACCTGGCCGACGGAGCACTCTCCGCTCACAACCGCGATCACCTGCTCCGATGATCTCTCCTCCGCATCGCTCCGCGCCAGGGCGCTCGCCGACGCTCTGGAGCAGGTGCCCTTCATCGCCCCACTGCAGAGACGGCTCTCCGCGACGATCGCGGTGCTGCGCCGAGTCGACACCAATGACGCCCTGCGCGAGGCCCTCGACGCCGCGGAGGACACTGACGCCCTCGATCGCGTGCTGCGTGATGCGGTCACCGCCGATGAGGCCATCGCTTTCCCCGATCTCCAGGGGCCCGAAACGGTTCTGCGCAGTGAGCACGCCGAGCTCCAGCACCTCGGAGAGCTCGCCCCGGACGCACCGGCTCCGGATGACCTGCTGATGCTGGCCGCCTTCTTCAACACCGACGCTGAGCAGTCCGCGCTCACCGCCGAGGTGATCGACCTCGTCGGAGAGACCGTGCAGGCCCGCCTGCAGGCCGACGAGGCGCCCGCCGATGCAGAGGAGGTCCGCGACCGGGTCACCCGTTTCGTGGATTCCCTGCTCGCCGACGGCCGGACCGGTGAGCTGCGCCGGTGGGTCGGGGCGTCCTTCCGGTGGCAGGTGCGTGCCCTGGGGGCACCCGAGGGAAGCTTCCCGATGGTCCCCGACCTCGATCAGGTGCGAGCCGCCCTAGCCGGAGGAACGTACGGCGATGCGACCGACGCGCACCCGGAGACCGACGATCCCCACGACGAGCTCGCCCGGCTCATCGGCCTCTCCTCGGTGAAGCAGCAGGTCGAGGCACTGGTCGCCGAGCTCCGCTGGACCGAGCGGCGGCGCGCCGCCGGAGTGCGCGTAGGCAGCCCCCCCCGCCACGCCCTTTTCCTCGGAGGCCCCGGCACCGCCAAGACGACGGTCGCTCGCCTGATCTCCCGCATCTATCGCGACCTCGGAGTGCTCGAGTCCGGTCATCTGGTGGAAGTCTCCCGCGATGACCTGGTGGCCGAGCACATCGGCGGCACCGCCCAACTCGTGAAGGCGAAGGTCGAGGAGGCCTTCGGAGGCGTGCTGTTCATCGACGAGGCGTACTCCCTGACGCCGAAGGACTCCGGCAACGATTTCGGCAAGGAAGCGGTCGCGACCCTCCTGAAGCTCATGGAGGATCACCGTGATCGCTTCGTCGTGATCGCTGCCGGGTATCGCAAGGAGATGAACGACTTCCTGCGGGCGAACAGCGGCCTGGCCTCCCGGTTCCCGCTCACCATCGACTTCCCCGACTACTCGGATGCCGAGCTGCTGCAGATCCTTGCTGCATCCGCTGACGGCATGGGCATGGTTGTCTCCGAGGACTTCGTCGCCCGATTCGCAGAGATGATCCCTTCGCCCCGTCCAGGAGGTTTCGGCAACGGGCGGTGGGTCCGCAACCTGTTGGAGGCCTCCCTCGGGCATCAGGCGGTGCGCATCGACCCCGAGACCGCGAGCGATGAGGAGATCCGCACCCTCATCGCCGAGGACCTCCCCCGCAAACAGCGGCGCGGGCCGGCCGAGCACCAGCGGGGCGACCGTGACCCCGTCGCCGAGCTCGAAGAGCTCACCGGTCTCGAGCCCGTCAAGCATCGGGTGCGACTGCTCTCCGCCGAGCTCAAGGCCAGCGAGCTGCGCCGTCGGGCGGGGTTGCAAGTGCAGGAGCCCTCCCGGCACCTGGTGTTCGTCGGCAACCCGGGCACAGCGAAGACGACAGTGGCGCGAATCCTCGCCCGCATCTACCAGAGCGCCGGCATCCTGGACCACGGCCACCTGGTGGAGGTCTCCCGCGCAGATCTCGTGGGGCAGTACGTGGGCCACACCGCCCCGAAGACCACGGACAAAGTCCACGAGGCTCTCGGCGGCGTTCTGTTCATCGACGAGGCATACACGCTGGCCCAAAGCTCCTCAGGAGGGGCCGACTTCGGCAAGGAAGCGATCGATACACTGTTGAAGCTCATGGAGGATCATCGCCAGGATCTCGTGGTGATCGTGGCCGGCTACAGCCACCTGATGGCGCAGTTCCTCGATACCAATCCCGGCCTCGCCTCCCGATTCCCCACCACCCTCGATTTCCCGGACTACGACGACGACCAGCTCGTGGAGATCTTCCGCAGCATCGCCAACGGCGCAGGCCTCGAGCTCGCCGAGGGCACCGAGGACGCCGTGCGGGCCCTCATACCGACCCCTCGCCCGAACGGCTTCGGCAACGGCCGGGCCGTACGGAACGCCTTCGAGGCTGCGCTAAGCCGTCAGGCACTGCGGGTCGTCGAGCTGCCGGAGGCGACGACCGAGGAAATTCGCATCCTGAGACCGGAGGACATCGGCTGCTGAGACACCAGGTGGGAGCGGCCCGCATGCTGTTGCGGACCCCACGCCTTGGAGGCAGGGCCGCGTTCTGGTCACTTCGGTCGGTGAGGCGCCGGGCAGTCTCAGCTCATCGCGCGCTTGCCGCGCTGGGCGGCCTTGTCGCGGATCCCCTGCACCACGCGTCCGAGGCCGG
>JAKDUN010000134.1 GCA_030457675.1 Brachybacterium sp.
CGCCGGGAGCGGTGTCCCTCGACCCGGCGGGCCTGCGCTCGCCGGATCCCGGGGCGGCCATCTGCTGGGACGTCATCCAGGTGTCGACCGCCCGCTCGACGAAGCCCACGGCGCCGTGGGCCCAGACCTGCGGAGCGGGCATGTCGGCCGACAGGAACGTCGCCACCAGGCGGGACACGGCGGCCAGGAAGTGATTCAGTCCGTCGCTGGGCCGGGTGACGAAGCGGTAGACGCCGGGGGAGCGCTGAGCGGTCTCCACGTAGGCGCGGATCATCGCGTGGATGCGCTCGTCGGTGCTTGCCCTGCGGCCGATGTCTGACTCCAGGGAGTGCATCTCGTCGAGCAGCTTGGCATGCATCGTGGACAGGATGCTGCGCCCCAGGGTCCGCTGGAGATGAGCCTTGTCCTCGAAGTATCGGTAGACGATGGACTTCGAGGTGCCGGAGGCCGCGGCGATGTCCTCCATCGTCACGTCGGGCCCCTTCTCATGGATGAGGTGCCGAGCCACGTCGAGCAGCTCGGCCCGTCTCTCCTCCCGGTGGCGGTCCCAGCGGGCCGATCGGCCGTCCACGGGGGCTTGCGTCGTCGCATTCACGGAACCTAGGGTATCAAGTACTCCTGGTTCTATGTAAAGTCCTCTCCGGGGACAGCGTCGATTCTCGGTGGATCCCGCTGAACTCCAGTCCCGCAGCACCCGCGACACCAAGTACCCGCGACACCTAGTACCCATGACCCCGCAGTGACCACGAAGAGGTGCACACAGTGACCCATTCCGATTTCCCGCGCGACGCCCTGATCCTCGGCGGCAACCGGATCCCCTTCGCCCGTTCCGGCGGCCCCTACGCCGGGATCTCCAATCAGGACATGCTCACCGCCGCGCTCGAGGGCCTGGTGGCCCGGTATGGCCTGCAGGGGGAGAAGCTCGGCGAGGTCGCCGGCGGTGCCGTGCTGAAGCTCGCCGGGGACCTCAACCTCACCCGCGAGAGCGCGCTGGGCACTCCGCTGGACCCGCGCACCCCCACGATCGACATGTCCAAGGCCTGCGCCACCAGCCTCGAGACGATGATCCACGTGTCCAATCGGATCCAGCTCGGCCAGATCGACTCGGGCATCGCCTGCGGCGTCGACTCCGCGTCGGATTCCCCGATCGAGGTCACCCCCCGATTGCGCCGTATCCTGCACCGCGCCTTCGCCGCGAAGACCGCGATGCAGCGGGTCAAGGCATTCAGCACGATCAAGCCCGCCGACCTCGCCCCGGTCCCGCCCCGCAACGGTGAGCCCCGCACGGGGCTGTCCATGGGCGAGCATCAGGCCCAGACCACCGCCGAGTGGGGCATCACCCGTGAGGCCCAGGACGAGCTCGCACTCGCCTCGCACCAGAAGCTCGGCGCCGCCTACGACGCCGGCTTCTTCGACGATCTGGTCACCGGCTACCGCGGCCTCTCCCGGGACCAGAACCTGCGCCCCGGCTCCACACTCGAGAAGCTCGGTTCTCTCAAGCCCGTCTTCGGTACGAAGTCGCCGCAGGTCACCGAGCCGAGCATGACTGCCGGCAACTCCACTCCGCTCTCCGACGGTGCATCCTCGGTGCTGATGGGCAGCGCCGACTGGGCCGCCGAGCGCGGCCTGACCCCGCTGGCCCGCGTGGTGGACGCCCGCAGCGCCGCGGTGGATTTCGTGCACGGCGAGGAGGGTCTGCTGATGGCTCCCGCCTACGCGGTGCCGGAGCTGTTGGACGCCAACGACCTGGCCCTGCAGGATCTCGACTTCTACGAGATCCACGAGGCCTTCGCCTCCACGGTGCTGACCACCCTGAAGGCCTGGGAGTCCGAGGAGTTCTGCCGGGAGCGGCTGGGTCGCGGCGGAGCGCTCGGCAGCATCGACCGCGCCAAGCTCAACGTCGCCGGCTCCTCGCTCGCCGCCGGCCACCCCTTCGCCGCCACCGGCGGCCGCCTGGTCGCGACCCTGGCCAAGCTCCTGCACGAGCGGGCCACGGAGACCGGGATCGTCCAGCGCGGCCTGATCTCCGTCTGCGCGGCCGCCGGGCAGGGCACCGTCGTGCTCCTGGAATCCGTCACCGACTGAATCCATCACCGTGCCGGGCTCGGCGCCCACCGGGCCCGGCACGACAGTCCCCGCCGATCGCGGCGTCACTCTCGACCCGGAGGTCACCATGACCGATGCCTACACCCGCTTCATCCGCTCCGCTCCCGGCGGGGCCCTGGCCAAGCAGCTGGGACTGCCCCGCCCCTCTCGGCTCCTGCGCCGCGAGGACCGCCCCGAGCCGGTGCTCGGCCCGGTCGTGGTGCTCGGCGCCTCCGCCGGCGCCGACCAGATCGCCCATCAGCTCCTGGAGGAGGGCGCCGATGTGCGCCGCCGCTTCGAGGAGCTGCGCCGCGTCGGCTCCGTGATCGTGGTGCTCGACGAGATCGCCTCCCCGGCGGAGATCGGGCCGATCATGCTGCCGCTGGCCGGCGCGATGCGCACTCTCGCCCCCGGCGCGAGGGTGGTCACGATCTCCCGTCCGGCCGGGGACGCAGAGCCGTCACGGGCCGCCGCCCGCGGCGGCGTCGAGGGCTTCCTGCGCTCCCTCGCCCACGAGATGCGCGGCGGCGGCACGGCCAACGGCGTGCTCCTCGAGGACGGGGTGGCGGTGGACGCCCCCGGCGCGATCGGGGCCCTGCGCTTCTTCCTCTCCGCCCGCAGCGCCTTCATCACCGGGCAGTTCCTCACGGTCTCCAGCGAGGCCGGCAGCGCGACCGAGAACCGCTCGCTGCCGCTGGCCGGGCGCACCGCCCTGGTCACCGGGGCGGCCCGCGGCATCGGCGCGGCGATCGCCCGCACCCTCGCGGCCGACGGCGCGAAGCTCGTGGTGCTGGACGTCCCCGGCGCCGGCACGGAGCTCTCGCGCCTGGCCAACGAGCTGCACGCGGTGCCGATCCAGCTGGACGTCACCTCGCAGGGGGCGGGGGAGCGGCTGGTCTCCTCCCTGCGCGAGAAGGGCCTGGCCCTCGACGCGGTGGTGCTCAACGCCGGCATCACCCGCGACAAGCTGCTGGCCAACATGACCCCGGAGCGCTGGGACCCGGTGCTCGCGGTGAACATCTCCAGCCAGATCACCCTCACCGAGGCGCTGATCGAGGCCGGAGACGTGCTCGGTGAGCAGCCGCGCGTGGTGTCGCTGGCCTCCACCAGCGGGATCGCCGGCAACCGCGGGCAGACGAACTACGCCACCTCCAAGGCCGGGGTCATCGCCTTCGTCGACGCGCTCGCCACGCAGCTCGAGGACCTCGGTGGCACGGCCAATGCCGTCGCCCCCGGCTTCATCGAGACCGAGATGACCGCGAAGATGCCGGCTCTGACCCGTGAGGTCGCACGCCGGGCGAACTCCCTCCAGCAGGGCGGACTGCCGGTCGACGTCGCCGAAGCGATCGCGTTCCTGTGCTCCGCCGAGGCGGGCGGGATCCGCGGCGAGACGCTGCGCGTGTGCGGCCAGAACATGGTGGGCAAGTGAGCGCCGCGCCCCGGAACAGGGCCGGGGCCGCGACAGGGTCGAGCACGGAGGAGATCAAGGACCTCGCCGACCTCCCGTCCTTCCCGGCTGTCTACGCCGCGGCATTGGATCCCCGCGCCGGGCGTGGGAAGAGCAGCGGCGGAAAGAGCGCGAGCGGAGATCGCCGGGGCGCGCCGGAGCTCCCGCAGCTCGCCTATCGGGTGCGCAACGTGCGGATCGATGCCGAGCGCGCCCGGGATTTCGACCACCTGATGGGCGGCCCCGCCACCGACCTGGTCCATCCCGGGGTTCTCCACGTGCTCGCCTTCCCGCTCTCGCTCGCGCTGATGGCGCGGCGGGACTTCCCCTTCGCGCTGCTGGGTCTGGTGCATCTGCGCAACCAGGTGCTCCAGCACCGGCCGGTGCAGGTCGGGGAGCTGGTCGATGTCGAGTGCCGCGTGCGGGACCTGCGCCCGCATCGCAAGGGCCGCACCTTCGAAGCGGTCTCGACGATCCTCGGCGAGCACGGCGAGATCATCGCCACCGACGTCTCCACCTACCTGGTGCGCGGCAGCGCCCCATCGGCGGGCGAGCCCTCCGGCACGTCCCCGTCGGCTGCCGGTACCGCCCCGTCGGCCGCCGCACGGGCTCCCGACCACCGGGACTTCACGCCACCGCGGCCGACGGGCCGCTGGTCACTGGCGGCGGACACCGGCCGCCGCTACGCCGCGGTCTCCGGGGACGTGAACCCGATCCACCTCTCGGCGGCCTCCGCCAAGGCGTTCGGATTCCCCCGCGCGATCGCGCACGGCATGTACACCGCGTCGCGGGCCTTCACCGAGTCCCGCGTGGACCTCTCCCGGCCGCTGCGCTGGGACGTCACCTTCGACGCACCGGTGACGCTGCCGAGCACAGTGCTCGTCGCCTATGAGGATGATCCGGACCAGGGCGCGGTCCGCTGCGTGGGCTGGCGCGCCGGTCGCGGGGACAAGGGCCCGCGCCAGTGCTTCACCGTGGAGGTCACCACGCTGGACCGCTGACGGTGCGCGAGTGCTGTGCACAGGGCTCCGCTCGGCGGTCACGGCTCTGCTCGGCGGCATCGCTGTGGGCGCAACGACCTCGAGAACGAGCTTCGGCACCTTCCTCGACGGACGATGTCTCGACGCTCGTTCTCGGTCGGGGAGCGGCGCTCCGGAGATGTCAGGAGGAGACCTCCGTGCCAACCTGAACCGTCAGGCCCCGCCTGGGCGGCCCAGCCCGGCGTGCAGGGTCTCCAGCAGATGCTCGATGAACTCCTCCGGCCGCACGTCGGTGAGCACGTCGAGGTTCGGGGCGCGCCCCCAGCGGCCCAGCTCGTCGCCGACGGTCTGCCCGCGGGTCAGCGTGCCCGCCAGCTCCACGTCCACCGTGAGCGGACGGATGCTCGCGAAATCCTCGGTGACGGCGTGCGCGGCGACCAGCGGATCGTGGACATGCGCCATCCAGCCGAAGCCGTCGGCCTCATGGAACTCGAAGTAGAAGCGCAGCGCATCCACCAGGATCTGCGCGATCGGGTGCCCGGTGGCCTCGGCCAGCTCGGTGAAGCGGTCCAGGGTGTCCTGGGTGAAGCGGACGGTCTCGGTCGCCTCGAGCGAGCCCATCACCGGACGCTGCGGAGCACCGGTGAAGGCGGCGAGCACGCGCTGCGCGGCCTCGGGGTCCACGGCGATGTTCCACTCGCTGGTGGGGCCGGTGTTGCCGCGGTGGTTGATCGCCCCGCCCATGAAGTGCAGACGCCGGAGCAGGCGCGGCAGCTCCGGCTCGATCTCCAGGGCCAGGGCGAGGTTCGTGTGCGGGCCGAGCACCAGGCCCACCAGCTCCCCGGGCCGGGCGCGCGCGAGATCCACCCACAGCTGGGCGCCGTTGCGGGGATCCCCGGTGCCGGCGGGCGCGGGGAGCACGGCGTGGCCGAGGCCGCCAGGACCGTGGGTGTCGTCGGCGAAGATCGGCTCCTGCACCAGCGGTCGCTCCGCGCCGCGGGCGATAGGTGCTTCGAGGCCGAGCTGCTCGGCCAGGACCAGGTTGTTGCGGTGCACGGCAGCGACCTCGACGTTGCCGCCGGTGGAGATGATGCCGGCGATCTCGGTGCCCGGATGAGCGGCCAGATAGCTCAGGGCGATCGCGTCATCGATGCCGGGGTCGCAGTCGACCAAGAGGGGGAGCGATGCCATGCGCCCAGCGTACGGTCACTGAGCGTGGTGCTGAGCGTGGTGCTGAGGGTGGCGCGGTCCGCGCTGCTGCGGGAGGATCAGAGGATGGCGCATCCGCAGATGTTCGATGACGACGATCCGCTGCTGGAGCAGGTGCGGAGGGTCGCGCTCGCCCTGCCCGGGGCGCAGGAGAAGATCAGTCATGGCAGGCCCGCCTTCTTCACCACCAAGGTCCACTGCTACTTCGGCGGCTCGGTGAAGGCCGACGGGCGATGGCACGCGCATGACCAGGCCGTGGTGCTGCATCTGCCACCCGCCGAGACCGCAGCCCTGCTCCAGGATCCGCGCTGCTTCATCCCGGCCTACCTCGGCCCCGCCGGCTGGATCGGCCTGGATCTGGACGAGCGGACCGACTCCCGCGAGCTCGCCGAGCTGATCGAGGAGTCCTATCGCACCGTCGCGCCCGAGCGCCTGGTGGCCCGGCTCGACGGCGCAGCGCGATGAACGGGGTTGACCCTGACGCGACGTCAGGGCCGACGGTGGATCCCATGACCGAGACGACAGTGCACGAGGAACTCACCGTGGGCCGCGTCGCCGACCTGGTCGGCGTGAGCGTGCGCACCCTGCATCACTGGGACGCGATCGGCCTGGTGCGCCCGAGCGGGCGCAGCTGGTCGGGGTACCGCCTGTACGACGCCGAGGACGTGGCCCGGATCCACCGGGTGCTCGTCTACCGCGAGCTCGGTCTGGCGCTCGCGCAGATCGGAGGGATCCTCGATGACCCCTTCGTCGACCCGCGGGAGCACCTCCAGCGCCAACGGGCTCTGCTCCAAGAGCGGATCCGACGGCTCGAGAAGACGGCACGCGCCGTCGACGAGATGATCGAGAGAACAGACATGAACGATATGAACGACATGACAGACCAGTCGGGCCAGACGGGCCAGACGGGCCAGACGGGTAAGTCGGGCCAGAGCAAGCACGCCACCCGCCTCAGCCCCGAGGAGCAGGCCCGCATCTTCGGTACCGACTGGGATCCCGCCTACCAGGACGAGGCCCGTGAGCGGTGGGGCGACTCCGATGCGTGGAAGCAGTCCGCCGCTCGTACCCGGGACTGGGGCACCGCGCAGTGGCAGGAGGTCAAGGACGAGACCGAGGCCGTCGAGGCCGCGCTTGCCGAGGCCCTCGGCCGCGGCGTTGCGCCGGGCAGCGAGGAGGCGAACGCCCTCGCCGAGCAGCATCGGGCCACCATCGCCCGTCACTACGACTGCACCCGCTCCATGCAGGTGGTCCTGGCCCGGATGTACACCGAGGACCCGCGCTTCGCCGCTCATTACGATGAGCGGGCCGAGGGTCTGGCCGTGTGGGTGCGCTCCGCGATCGAGGAGAATGCCCGCGCCCACGGCGTGGACCCGGGGACCGCGACCTGGCAGTGAGACCTCGGCCCAGGGCGCCGCGGGACTGGCCCCGCGGGGCTGGCGCTCGCGAGGGTGGCCTCGTGGGGTTGGCTTCCGCGGGGCTGGACTCGCGGGGCTGGCGCCCGCGGGGCTGGCGCCCGCAGGGCTGGCGCCCGCGGGGCTGGCGCCCGCCCCGCCCGCGACAACGAGAAAGGTGCCAGGAA
>JAKDUN010000135.1 GCA_030457675.1 Brachybacterium sp.
GCGGGTCAGCGGGCCAGCCGCACCGTGACGGGGTCCTCGCCACCGCGCGCGGGCAGCACCGGGAGGGCGGAGAGCAGTGCGGGGTCGGTGCCATCGCTCTCCCGCTGGGTCCATCCCGCATGCACGGCGCCGGGCACCTCGGGCACGACGGTGACCCCCACGGCGCGCTCCTCGCCGATCTGCAGCTGGTCGGAGGTCAGGGAGACCGTCTCGTCCGCGGAGACGTCGACGCTCAGCGATGCGCCCGCGGACCCGTCGGCCGCCATCGGGATCACGGTGACCGCGGAGTCCGCGGAGCCGATCAGCGTCAGCTGTCCGGCCTCGCCCTGCGCGGGCAGGCTGCTCATGGCGTGGGAGCCGATCGCCGGCGCCGAGGGGACGAGGGTGAAGTCGACGGGCGCACCGATGGTGTCCCCGGGCAGGTCCGCTCCGGTGAGCTCGCTGCGGGTGACCGCGGTGACCGGTGTCTCGGACCGGACGATCACCGCATACGTGCCGTCCGGCAGGCCCTCCAGAGGTGTGCTCACCACGGTGCCGGCCGGCAGGTCGACAGCCTCGAGCGTCGCCGCCTCGACCGGCCCCTGCGGGCCGATCACCTCCACGCTCGCGGTGGTGCCGCTGCCCTCGGTGTTCGCGAGCACGAGGGTGGGTGCGGTGCCGGCGACCACCACTCCGGGCATCATCTGCTCGGTCCCGGCGCCGGGGAGCGGGGCGAGGATCTCGGCGCCGCCCGGGGTGAGGCCCTCGCGCTCTGTGGTCTGGACGTGCATGGACAGGGGTGCGCCGAGCACGGAGACGCCCACGCCGACCGCGTCCTGTCCCGGGGCCACGGACTCCAGCAGGACCCGCTGCTCCTGGCCGGGGGCGACGACCACCTGGCTGCGGCCCTCCATCGCGGCCGGGCCGTCCTGGGTCCACAGCTGCACCGAGGCGGTGGCCGGACGCTCGGTCGGATTGCGCAGCACCAGCACGGAGCTGTCGCCCTTCCCGGTGGAGACCCCGAGGAAGGAGGCTTCGGTGACCGGCTCGCTGCACCGGGTCAGCGCGAGGGAGCGGTAGTCGCCGGAGCCGGTGAGGGTGCTCTGGACGGTGTCGGCCACGGGCCGGCCGCCCTCCGAGGTCGCGGAGGTCACGTGCGGGGCGCCCTCCACGCCCGTGGTGCCCTGGACGGAGACTCCCAGATCCTGGGAGGCAGGCTCGTCCCCGAGCACGGTGCCATCGCCGGTCTCCGCCACGACGGAGGGGGCGCGGACGGAGCCGTCGTCCTCCTGGAGGGTCTCCGAGGCGCTGACGCGGCCGAACAGCAGTGAGGACTCGGGCTCGACGGACACCGTGCGCAGCGCGACGGCGGGGTTGGGCGGGGTGACGGCGAGGTCGGCGTCCGGGCCTGCCTCGAGCGCTCCCTCGGGCAGTTCCAGCGGGCCGTGGCACCAGCGGGTGCTCGCCCCCGGCTGCGACTGCGCGGCGGCGTGCTCCACGGTCGGCGGGGTGGGCGCCGGGGTGACGGCCACGGCGCCGACGGCGAGCGCGAGCGGCATCAGTGCGGCGAGGGCGAGCAACGGTCGGCGACCCCCGCGGCGCGCTGTCGGCTCCCCGAGACGGTCGCGGGGGTACTCCGGGGCGGTGTTCTCAGCCATACATCTCCTCCACCGAGCGGGACCGGGCCCTCCAGGGGATCGAGATCAGTGCGGTCAGGGCGACGGCGGCGTAGAGCAGCAGCTGCCAGAGCAGCCGCAGCGGCTGCTCCCGGTGCACGTCCACCTCACCCGCCGCGCCGGGCGGCAGCACGAATCCTTGCGCCCAGCCGCCCACCTCGACGGGGTCGAGGTGGACGCCGTCGAGGGTCGCCCTCCACTCGGTGTCGAAGCGCTCGGCGAGGACCACGGTGCGCGCCGCGTCGCCCGCAGGCACCCTGCCTTCGGCGTCGATGGCCCCGCTGTCCAGCGGCACCGGGTTCTCGCCGCCGAGGACGACCGCTCGAGGAGCGGCGTCGATGACGCGCCACATTCCGCCGCGGGAGCCCTCGGTGACCTTCTCCAGCTCGGTGGAGCTGTCGAGGATGCCCATCAGCTCCGCCTGCTCCTCGAGGTCGCCGCGCACCACCACGTAGGAGACCGCGAGCTCGGAGGCGGTCGCCCGCTCACCCTCCTGCCCGCCCGGGGCCGCGGAGGAGAGCATCCCGGCCACCGCCTCCCGCAGCGCGGTGGACGCGGGATCGCCATCCACCGGCTCACCCGCGGTGACGGTGTCCACGTCCCGCGCGTCGGTGATCACCGCGTGCTGGATCACGGAGTCGCCGCCGTGGACGACCAGGCGCGTCTCGACCGCGCCGTCCGGCAGCTGGGAGAGCACCAGCACCCGGGAGCGGGCATCGGTGAGGCCCTGGTCCGCGGCGGCCGCGGGGATCGCTCCACCCTCGGCCCGCTCCACCTGGAGCTGACCGGGCAGCAGCAGCGTCCAGCCGACCACTGAGACCAGGCAGGCCGCGGCGACGAGGCTGCCGAGCGCGGCGGTGAGGATCCGCCGGAGGCGCCCGTCGTGCTCCTCGCGCCGGGCGAGTGCGTCGAAGGTCGCGGCGGCCCCGACGGCCAGGGCCAGCAGGATGGCGCTGAGCAGGGCGTGCGGCGAGGGGGCGACGAGCTGGCCGTCGGCGACCGCGACCCAGGTGCTGCGGGACAGCAGCACGGCCAGCACGCCGATCGCGGCCAACAGCAGGCCGAAGCGTCCCACCCGTCCCGCGGCGCCGGGGAGCAGCGGGGCGACCAGCGCGGCGAGGACCACGGGGGCGAGGGGCAGCAGCGGCAGGAGCGCGGCGGCGGTCGTGCCCACCAGCGGGGTGAGCATCTCCTGCACACCGGGGGCGATCGGCCACAGGGTGAGCAGGTCCGTGGTCGTCGCGGTGACGCTGGTCGGAGGCACCCCCGCCACGGCGAGCAGGGTCTCGGGGTGACCGAGATAGGTGGGGAGGTACGGGCCGTGCAGGGCGAGGGAGGGCAGCAGCACCCACAGCAACCGGCGCCGACGACCCGGCACCGCCGCGGCGATCAGCAGCAGTGCCAGCGCGGTGAGCACCACCAGGACGGGCTGGACGGCGCCGATCACCAGCAGCACCAGTCCCGCGGCCGCGGCTGCGGACACGCTGGCCTGGGACACCTTGTGGGGCAGGCCGATGGAGCGGCCGATCGCGAGTGCGAGCAGCGGGAGCAGGAGATGGACCAGCAGCACCGGCCAGGCACCGGCGCTGAGCGCGGTGAGCAGGGACGGCGCGAGCGCCCAGACGCTCGTGATCACCAGTCGCGATCCCACCGCGCGGGTCAGTGCCCCGGAGGCCCACCAGGCCGCCAGTGCGCTGGCGGGGACGGCGGCGAACAGGAGGCTCTCGATGAGCAGGTCCCCGCTCACGGGCAGGTGGCCGAGCAGCCGGACGAGGGCGTCCCCGGGCCCGCGTTCCCCGAGGCCGCCGGGGATCCAGCTCGACCACGCCGCGGACCAGAGGTCCGCCCGGTTCCCGGGCAGCGGGAGCAGCCCGGGGCCGATGAGCTCCCCGCGGCCGAAGAGGCCGCGCAGGGTGAACAGGCCGATCACGGTCGCGCCCAGCGCCACCACGACGGTCCACAGGATGTGACGCCCGTAGTCGGCATCGTCGAGGCCGTGGCGGGTCCCGGCGACGCCCCAGGTGGTGCGGCGGATCTGGCGGCGTCGGTCGTCGTCGGCGAAGAGGCGCATCCAGGTGTCGTCCATCCACCGGCGCATCCCCTCCCCTCGCGGGAGGTACAGCGGGGCGAGTCGCCCGCGCGGCACCCGCGCCCGGCGACGTTCGCGCCGGCCCCGGGAGAGCACGCGTCGCGCCCGCGGCAGCACCGCCGTCGCGGCGCGCATCTCCATCAGGGCGGTGCGGGGAGCGGAGGCGGCGACCGCAGCGGCCATCCGCAGCAGAGTCAGCAGTGGCAGCAGCAGCAGGGACAGCAGGGCGTGCGGGAACGAGCGCTGCTTGAGCAGCGCGAGATGCTGGCCGGTGCGCTGCTCCTGGAGCCGCTCGAGCAGGGGCCTGGTGGGGTACGGGTGCAGGACCCGGGCGGCGGACTGCACCGCCACCCGCTCTCCCGCGCGCCAGATGCGACGGCACAGGTCGATCTCCGCCCAGGGTGCAGGCAGGTCCGGATCGAGGCCGCCGATCTCCCGCAGCGTCTGCTCCCGCACCAGCATGCCCGGCAGCGGGACCGCGAGCACGTCGTGGCGCCAGTCCGACTGCCCCTGGTCGATCTCGCCGGGGTCGACGCCGGTGATGATCCGTCCGCCGTGGGTGAGGGTGAGGCCGACGTCCACCAGCGCGTCGGCGCCCTGGATGCTCAGCTGCCCTGCGCCCACGGGGTCATCGGGAGCGGCGTGCCGCACCCGTTTGGTGCCGACGGCTGCAGTGTTCGGGGAGACGTCGACGATCTCCAGCTGGTGCGCGAGCGCGTCGGGCGCCGGTGGGGCACCGTCCGCCACGAACCAGAGCCAGGACTCACCGGCGACGCCCCCGGCCGCAGCGACCCGTCGGCCGGGGCGAGAGCGCTGACGGCGCAGCCGCTGAGGGACCTTGGCGAGATCCTCGGCCTGCTGGGTCCGTTCCCGCTCGACGGCGGCGCTGTCGACGTCACGGGCACGACGGCCGCCGGAGCGGGGCCGCGAGGCGGCGCCAGGGGCATCGCGTGTCGAGGAGGCCTCACGGTCCGCGGAGCCATCACCGGCCGCGGAGATATCACGGGCCGCGGAGCCATCACCGGCTGCAGAGACATCACGGGCCTCGGCGACATCGGGATCCTCGGAGGCGTCGTGGGCCGAGATCGAGGAAGCGGCGGCGGAACCGTCCAGTTCGGCGAGTGTCTCGAGCGTCTCGCGGACCGCTCCGGCCCGGCTCAGCGCGGTGGAGACCGGGAGGATCCGGTGCACGCTGCCGGTGGCGAGGTCCGCCTCGACGGCCTCGCGCACGTCCTCGGGAATGTCGGAGGGGGCGATGACTGCGACCCGGTCCGGCCGACGGGTCTGTGCCGTCAGGGCCGCACGGAGCGCCTCATGGGTCGACGCGGTCGTCGTCCCGTCGAGCAGGACGACCGCAGTGATGTGACGGTCGCTCACCGGGTAAGGATGTCAGACCACCCGGCGCTTGAGCTTGCGACGCTCGCGCTCGGACAGACCGCCCCAGATCCCGAAGCGCTCGTCATTCTCGAGGGCGTACTCGAGGCACTCGGCACGCACCTCGCAGGAGACGCACACCTTCTTGGCCTCACGGGTGGAACCGCCCTTCTCGGGGAAGAACGCCTCCGGGTCGGTCTGGGCGCACAGCGCGCGCTCCTGCCAGGTCAGCTCGGCCTCGTCGGAGTCCTGCCCGGAGACGTCGAGCAGGGACAGCTCTGCACGCGCATCATCGTCGACACGGTTCTCGCCCATCGCCACCGCTCCTTCCATTCCTGCATTGACCACCGATGCATTGTCCATCGAAGGCTCGTCGGGCCTAAAGTACACCGGTGTAGTTATGGTCCGTCAAGCGGAGTCGGCGCGCCGCCTTGCATATCACCCTCGGAACATCGTCTCAGGAGGCCCTCGTGTCCGCTGCTCTCCCCCCTGCACAGGGCGCGCCCTCCGCCCCCTCGAGCCCCTCACCAGAGGGTCTGCGCGTGCTGCCCGTCACCGGTCTGACCGAGATTCGCGAGGGTGACGACCTGGCTGCCCAGCTGGGTGCCGCGCTCAGACCCCTGGCTCCGCAGGACGGGGATGTGCTGTGCCTGTCCACCAAGGTCGTCTCCAAGGCCCTCGGACTGCGCATCGCCCCTGCACAGCGGGAGCAGGCGGTCGCGGACGCCGCGGTGCGCACGGTCGCCCGCCGGCTGCACACCCACGTGGTGACATCGGTGGTGCAGATCCCCTCGGGCCCGGTGATGGCGGCGGCCGGCGTGGACTCCTCCAACGCCCCGGACGGGCCGCTGCTGCTGCCCGAGGATCCCGATGCCTGCGCCCGGGAGCTGCGTGAGGCACTGGTCACCGAGCTGGGCGTGGATCTGGGGGTGCTGCTGACCGACACCTCCTCCCGCATCTGGCGGGTGGGGGTCGGGGACATCGCCCTCGGCGCGGCCGGCGTGACCGCGCTGCAGGACCTGCGCGGCGGCGTGGACGCCGACGGACGCCCCCTGACCGTCACGGTGCGGAACCTCGCCGACGAGCTGGCGGCCGCCGCCGACCTCGTCAAGGGCAAGTCCAGTGGGGTCCCGGCCGCGCTGGTGCGCGGGGTGCCCGGCGCCACGGCGCAGGACGTCCCGGCCCGCGATCTCTCGCGCACGGGAGCGGACGACTGGTTCCGGCGCCCCAGCCTCGAGTCGGTGTGGGTGGCGCTCGGACTGGCCCCAGAGCAGGAGCCGATCGCCCGCATGTCCCCCGAGCCGGCGGCGGAGAGGATCGCCCGGGCCCTGGAGGTCGCGGCCGTGCCGCGTCGAGGCCGGGGGCCCTCGACCGCGACCGTGCAGGAGGTATCCCCCGACGGTCCGCCCCCGCATATCGTGGTGGAGGCCGCCGATGCCTCCCAGGCCGCGCTGATCCACGCCGCGACGTTCGCTGAACGGATCCGCACCGCGCTGGGGGCGGAGTCCCTCGGCGCCCCGCTGCCGGAGACCACCGTCGAGGTCTCCGTCCCCGATCGTCGTCAGGAGCCGTCATGAGCCCCGTCGTCCCTCCGTCGCCGCGCACCGGTGCGCAGCTGCTCACCGCGCTCGAGCAGATGGGTCCGCGCCCCGTGCTCGCCTGGTACGGCGAGGCGGCGCGGATCGAGCTGTCCGGCCACGTGCTGGCGAACTGGGTGATCAAGTCGATCGGACACCTGCACGACGAGATCGACCTCGCCCCCGGGGACGCGGTGGTGCTGGACCTCCCGCCGCACTGGAAGCGGCTGGCGCTGGCGCTGGCGTCCTGGTCGCTGGGCGCCGCGGTGACGGTGCTCGAGCGCGAGGCGGAGTCGGCGTCCAGCGGGAAGCTCCCGGACGGAGTGGAGGAGCCGCGGGTGGTGGTCACGGACCAGCCGGATTCGTCGTTGGCGGAGTCCGCGGACGAGGTCCTCGCCCTCGAGGCGGTCTCCCTCGCCCCCCGGTACAGCGGGGAGCTGCCGCCGCTGGTCCATGACTGGCTGGCCGAGGTGCGCGGGAGCTCCGACCGGCTGGGCGTCGCTCTGCCGGCGTGGAGCGGCCCCGCCGCACAGCCCGGCGCCCCCGCACAGCCTGGCGCCGCTGCACAGCCCGGCGCCGCTGCAC
>JAKDUN010000136.1 GCA_030457675.1 Brachybacterium sp.
ACCTCCCTCCTGCGACTGCTTCGCACGGCCTGTCCGTTCTGCGACAGAGGCTGTCGTCTTCACGTGCTTGCGGACACCTGCACCGCCTCGTAGGTTTGGTGAGGCAATCCTAAGTTCGCATCGTGGCGGCCGCGGGGCCCGCCCGGGCCGCCCGGCCGCCGTCCCGTGCGCGACCCTCCGCGCCGGCCCGTCCCGAGAGGCCCCCATGCCCCGTCTGTCCCGCCGCGCCCTCGCCGGCTCCGCCGTCGCCCTCGCCGCCGCCCTGGCCGCCTGCTCCTCCGAGAGCTCGACCGGCTCCGGCGCCTCCGACGGCGGCGGCAGCGGCGCGGACGGCGCGACCACCCTCGAGCACGCCTTCGGCACCACCGAGCTCCCCGCCGAGATCGACGTGGTCACCACCGTCGCCTGGGCGAACCACGAGGTCCCGCTCGCGCTCGGCGTGGTGCCCGCCGGGATGGCGGCGGCGAACTTCGGCGACGACGACACCGACGGGCTGCTGCCATGGGTCGCGGCGAAGCTCGAGGAGCTGGGCGCCGAGCCGCCCGTGCTCTTCGACGAGTCCGACGGCATCGACTTCGAGGGCGTCGCCGACACCGCCCCCAGCGTCATCCTGGCCGGCTACTCCGGCCTGACCCAGGAGGACTACGACACCCTCACCGCGATCGCCCCCACGATCCCGTTCCCCGAGGTCGCCTGGGGCACCTCCTGGCGCGACATGATCACCGCGAACGCGGCGGGGATGGGGCGCGCGGAGGACGGCGCGGCGCTGATCGCCGAGCTCGAGGGCGAGATCGAGGAGGCCGTGGCGAAGCACCCGGCGATCGCGGGGAAGTCGGTCATGTTCCTCACCCACGTCGACACCACGGACCTCTCGACCGTGAACTTCTACACCGCCCACGACACCCGCACCATGTTCTTCGAGGACCTCGGGATGACGATCGCGAAGAGCGTGCAGGACGCCTCCGCGGAGACCGAGGAGTTCTCCTCCTCCGTCAGCGCCGAGCAGGCCGACGTCTTCGACGACGTCGAGATCATCGTGACCTACGGCGACGAGACCCTCGTCGAGGCGCTGAAGGGCGATCCGCTGCTCTCGCAGATGCCGGCGGTGGCGAACGGGGCCGTGGTGCACCTGCCGAGAGACAGCCCGCTGGGCACGGCCGCGAACCCCACCCCGCTCGCGATCTCGTACATCCTCGAGGACTACCTGGTCGAGCTCGAGCGCGCCGCGAACGCCTCCGTCTGAGCCCCGCGACCGGATCCGCGACGACCGCCCGCCCAGGATGACCACCGCCCTCTGATGACCACCACCGCACCTCCCGGGCACGGGAGCACCTCCGGCCTGCTGCGGCGTGCCGCTCGTGCCCGGCTGCTCCGGCTGCTCGGCCTCGCCGCGGCCCTCGTGCTGATCGCCGCCTGCTCGGTGACTATCGGCTCGCGGGACGTGGGGGTCGCGGACATCCTCGCCGCCCTCGGCGGATCGACCGACGGCTTCGGACCGGCCGCGGTCGCCAAGCGGATCCCCCGCACCCTGCTCGCCCTCCTCGCCGGTGCCGCGCTCGGGATCTCCGGCGCCGTGATGCAGGGCGTGACCCGCAACCCGCTGGCCGATCCGGGCATCCTCGGGATCAGCACCGGCGCCTCCCTCGCCGTGGTGGTGGGGATCGCCTGGTTCGGACTGACCGTGGCCTCGACCTTCATCTGGGTCGCGATCCTCGGTGCCGCCCTGACCGCGGTGCTCGTCTACACGCTGGGGTCCCTCGGCCAGGGCGGCGCCACCCCGCTCAAGCTCGCCCTCGCCGGCGCCGCCACCGGCGCGGCCCTGACCTCGTTCATCAGCGCCGTGGTGCTGCCTCGCTCCGACATCGGCGATAGCGTGCGCTCCTGGCAGATCGGCGGCGTGGGCGGCGGCACCTACGCCTCCCTGCAGCAGGTCGCCCCGTTCCTCGCGGTGGGAGCGGTGCTCTGCCTGCTCAGCGCCCGCGGCCTGAACACCCTCGCCCTCGGCGACGAGCTCGCCGCCGGCCTCGGCGAACGGGTGATGGCGACACGGGCCCTCGCCTCCCTCGGCGCGGTCGTGCTGTGCGGGGCGGCCACCGCGGTGACCGGCCCGATCGGCTTCGTGGGGCTCGTGGTCCCCCACGCCTGCCGGCTCCTGATCGGCTCGGACCATCGCTGGCTGCTGCCCTTCAGCGCCGTCGCGGGCGCCGCGCTGCTGACGGCCGCGGACGTGGTCGGCCGGATCGTCGCCCGGCCCGAGGAGCTGGACGTCGGCATCGTCACCGCCCTGCTGGGCGCCCCGGTCTTCATCGCCATCGTGCGCCGTCAGAAGCTGGCCCACCTGTGAGCGCCCCGGACCCCCGACCCGCGAGCGCGCCGAGCACCCTCGGGCGCGTCGTCGCGGTGCGTCGTCGGCGCACTCGTCGCACACTGCTGACCTGCGGCGTGCTGGCAGCGGCGATCCTCGCCGTGTTCTGCCTGAGCCTCATGGTGGGCCGCACCTACTACCCGCCCTCCGACGTGCTGGCCGTGCTCCTCGGGCAGGACGTCCCGGGGGCGAGCTTCACGGTGGGCACGCTGCGCCTGCCCCGTGCCGTGCTGGCCGTGCTCGCCGGGGCATGCTTCGGACTGGGCGGGGTGACCTTCCAGACCATGCTCCGCAATCCGCTGGCGAGCCCGGACATCATCGGCATCTCCTCGGGGGCGAGCGCCGCGGCGGCCTTCGGCATCGTGATCCTCGGGCTGTCCGGCACCGCGGTCTCGCTGCTGTCGATCGTCGCGGGCCTGCTGGTGGCGCTGCTCATCTACCTGCTGTCCTCGCGCGGCGGGGTCGCGGGGACCCGGCTGATCCTGGTGGGCATCGGCATCTCCGCCATGCTCACGAGCCTCACCGACTGGGTGCTCTCGAAGGCCGGCCAGTGGGACCTCCAGGAGGCGCTGCGCTGGCTGACCGGGAGCCTGAACAACACCTCCTGGGAGCAGGCGCTGCCGGTGCTGGCCGCGCTCGTGGTGCTGGGGCCGGTGCTGCTGAGCCACAGCGGGGAGCTGCGCATCACCCAGCTCGGGGACGACGCCGCCCAGGCCCTCGGGGTGCGCACCGGCCGGACCCGGCTGGTCGTGGTCGTCGCCGCGGTGGGCCTGATCGCCTTCGCGACCTCCGCGAGCGGGCCGATCGCCTTCGTCGCGTTCCTCTCCGGACCGATCGCCGCGCGGATCGTGGGCCCGGGCGCCTCGCCGCTGCTGCCCGCGGGGGCCGTCGGTGCGCTGCTGGTGCTGGTCGCGGACCTGGTGGGACAGTTCGCGACCGGGACCCGCTATCCCGTCGGCGTCGTCACCGGCGTGCTCGGCGCGCCCTACCTGCTGTATCTCATCGTCCGCGTCAACCGTCGAGGGAGCTCCCTGTGACCGCCGACCACACCCTGCAGGTCCAGGACCTCTCCCTCGGATACGGCGAACGGACCGTGATCGAGGGGCTGGACCTCGACCTGCTGCCCGGGAAGGTGACCGCGATCGTGGGCGCCAACGCCTCGGGGAAGTCCACCCTGCTGCGCTCCATGTCGCGGCTGCTGACCCCGCGCCGCGGCCAGGTGCTGCTGGACGGCGAGCAGGTGCACCGCCTGCCGGCCAGGCAGCTCGCCCGGGTGCTGGGCCTGCTGCCCCAGTCCCCGCTGACGCCCGAGGGGATCGCCGTCGCCGACCTCGTCGGCCGCGGCCGCCACCCCCACCAGGGGATCTTCTCCCGCTGGTCCGCGGCCGACGACGAGGCGGTCGCCGCGGCCCTGGACGCCACGCGCACCGCGGAGCTCGCCGAGCGCCCGGTGGACGAGCTCTCCGGCGGCCAGCGCCAGCGCGTCTGGATCGCGATGGCCCTCGCGCAGGACACCGACCTGCTGCTGCTGGACGAGCCCACCACCTTCCTCGACGTCGCCCACCAGGTGGAGGTGCTCGACCTGCTCACCGACCTGAACCGGGAGCGGGGGATCACGCTGGTGATGGTGCTGCACGACCTGAACCTCGCCGCCCGGTACAGCGATCGGCTGGTCATGATCGCCGGAGGCGCCGTGGCGGCGAGCGGCCCCGCGGCGGAGGTCCTCACCGAGCAGCGGGTGCGGGAGGTGTTCGGGCTGGAGAGCCGGATCATCGCCGATCCCGTCTCCGGCACCCCGCTGATGCTCCCGATCGGCCGCCATCACGTGGCCTCCGGCGGATCCTCGACCTGACGGGGACGGGCCGCACCGCCCGGCCGCGCTGTCCGGCCGCACGGGCCGTCCGCACGGGCCGGCCCGCTCCCGTGCCCGTCGGCCCGATCCCGCTTGCGATGCCGCACCCCTCGTGCCAGGGTTGAACGGACCCAGGCGGGGCGAAGAGGCCGAGCTGGGAGCACGGTCGTCCCCGCACGTCGAGCACCTGGAGGTCCACTGTGAAACTGCCCTGGCTCACGCCCGTCCTCGAAGCGACCGGCCCCGTCGTCTCGGTCCACCTCGACACCACCCGGACCGACCCCCAATCGGCCGGCGAGCTCGAGGCCCGCTGGGCGCGGATGCGCTCCACCCTCACGGCCGACGGCGCCCCGCAGGCGCTGCTCGCCCAGATCGAGGAGACTGTGCTCAGCCCCTCGACCCTCGGCGGACGGCAGGGCCGCTCCGTCTTCGCGAACGACGACGGGATCCTCGTGGACCGGGTCCTTCCGGCGCCTCCGCTGCAGGAGTCGGCCCACCGGGGCGAGTTCCCGCAACTGCTGCCGCTGCTGCAGCTGATCCCCTTCGCCGTGCGACAGCTGCTGGTGGTCGTGGACCGGGCCGGCGCCGACCTGCACCTGCGAGCGCCGGAGAACCCGTCGATCGCCCACGGCCCGAACGGTCTGGGAGAGGACGCGACCGTCGAGGGCGGACACGACGTCGGGGCCTGACCCCGGTTCTTGGACACGCTGAATCCAGCATCTGCTGCTGGGGAAGCGAGATGATCCGAGAACTATGGCCAGAAAGAACTACTCCGAGGAGTTCCGTCGTCAGGCCGTCGACTTGTACGAGTCCACCCCGGGCGCCACGGTCCGCGGCATCGCCGAGGACCTCGGCATCGTGCGCGGCACGCTGCGGCACTGGCTCGAGACGTACGGGACCGGCAAGAAGACCGCCGCCGACGGGACGCTGACCTCCAGCCCACTGCAGTCCAAGAACTCGTCAAAGAGCCCGTCGGCGCCCGAGGGCGAGACACCGGAGCAGAAGATCGCCCGGCTTCAGGCCCGGGTGAACGAGCTTGAGGTCGAGACCACCAAGCTCACCACCGAGCGCGAGATCCTCCAACGGGCAGCGAAGTATTTCGCCGGGGAGACGCGCTGGTGAGTCGCTTCCAGTTCGTCGCCGACAACTCCGCCACCTTCGAGGTGAAGCGACTATGCGAGCTCGTCGAGATCGAGCGCTCGTCCTTCTATGCCTGGCTCAAGGCCGCCCCAGCACGCGAGGAGCGCGCCCGGGCCGATGCCGAGCTCGCGACGCGGATCAGAGCTGTGCATGGCCAGGACAGCACCCAGGGTGCCCCACGGATCACCGCTGAGCTCAACGACGGCGCACCTGTCGGCGATTGCGTGAACCACAAGCGCGTCGCCCGGGTGATGCGGGCCGAGGGCATCCGTGGCTATGTGAAGAAGCGTCGGGTCCGGACCACGATCCCCGAGCCGTCGGGGCAGAAGTACCCCGACCTGCTCAAGCGGGACTTCACCGCCGAAGCGCCGAACCGACGCTACGTCGGGGACATCACCTACCTGCCGTTGGCCGACGGCACGAACCTGTACCTGGCCACCGTGATCGACTGCTACTCACGTCGGCTCGCCGGCTGGGCGGTCGCCGACCACATGCGCACCGAGCTCGTCGAGGACGCACTGAAGGCCGCTGCCGCGGCCCGCGGCAGCCTCAAGGGAGCGATCTTCCACAGCGACCATGGGTCGGTCTACTGCTCGAAGGACTACGCCAAGCTCTGCAAGAGACTCGGCGTCACCCAGTCAATGGGTGCGGTCGGCTCGTCGGCCGACAACGCGTTGGCGGAGTCGTTCAACGCCACGATGAAGCGTGAGGTCCTCCAAGACACCGCCTGCTGGAGCGACGAGCCGACCTGTCGCCGGCAGGTCTTCAGGTGGCTCGTCCGCTACAACACCCGGCGCCGTCACACCTGGTGCGGCTACCTGTCCCCGTCCACCTACGAGGCCCGCCGGGCCGCTACGCTGCCGACCGCTGCGTAATCACACCCCGTGTCCAAGATCCGGGGGTAGGGCCCACAACGTGAATGAACGTTCAGGCCACCCGAGTACACGAACGTGTCGACAACCTCATGACCTCATACATCTAGCAAGAAGAGCTCGAGGTCGTGCTCAGCTCGCCCTCTGCGAGGGGAAGTCCTCTGCGTCACAGTTGCCCCAGGATCCTCGGTTGTGGTCGAGTGCGATGACTGTGGCGTGGTTGTAGTCCTCGAAGCGGTCAAACGCCGGGTCTGCCCTGGCGTTCCAGTTGGTCCCATTGCCCTCGGAGAGAAGCAGGTGGCCGACGTCGGTACCGTCTTCGGTCTCGACGTAGCGCAGGAGCCGGCCATGCTCATCCTTGTCCTGCGCAAGGCTGTCACTGACGAGGTAGACGGTCGCGCCGACCGGCAGCAGCTCGGCGACGAAGGCGGTGACCTCGCGTGCACCGCACTCGGGCTCCTCGGCCTGCTGTCCAACCAATGGGGCGTAGATGCCGATCAACCGCACCCGCGACACACTGCCGCGCCCGTCGCTCACTTCGATGGTCTCGGCGTCGATCACGCCGTCCACTGTGCGCAGCTCACGGTTCGGAGGAATGATCAGCTCGCGGAGCCAGCGGAAGTCGCGCGGGCGGTCCAGGTCTCCGCCGCGACCCAAGTACCTCGCGTGACGACCCAAGTAGTCGAGGAAGGTGGGGTCTCGCGCGATGGTGACGGCGCCCGCGGTGACCGCGCCAGAGGTCAGAGCGAGGATGATGTCGCGGCGGGTGAAGGTGCTCATGATCGGGCCCTTCAGAGAATCGGGAGAGAGCCGCGAAGTGTTCGCGGTCCCAGCGGACACGAACAGAGTGTCACTTCTCGAGCTAGCCGCGCGAGTCGGGAGACTGAACGAAGATCCCTGTCAGCTTCGGCATCGACGGGTGTGCACCAAACTGGGGCGCCCCACCAGGACAGTTACTCAGCAGTCGCTTACGGTTCCCAATAGGGTCCAGGAACGCACTTTTGCGACAGGTCTGTCACACTGAGTATACCCCA
>JAKDUN010000137.1 GCA_030457675.1 Brachybacterium sp.
CCCGGGGGCCCCCGGCACGACTGCGGCGGGCCCGAAGATGTGATGCACCCGGCGACGCAGCACAGCGCGGGCGATGGGCTGGCCAACGACTCCGATCCCGACGGCAGCACGAACGATCTCGCCCTCGAGCTCGACGGCATCTATGAGGGCGTCGAGGTGCGAGGGGACGACGGCACCATCCGGATCGTGCCGCAGGAGGAGCAGCAGCGGATCCGCTACACGATCACCGATGTCGATGACCTCGCCTCCGCCGGCTACATCTGGGTGCCCGGCACGGCGAAGCAGGCCCCGGTGTGGGTGGGGCAGCCGCTGGAGGTCCAGGCCGGCTCCGAGGGCACCATCGATCTGGCAGATCAGAACAACGTGCGGGTGCGCCCCGGGGCACAGTCCGTGCAGATCATCGATCCCAGCCTGGTCTCCGCCCTGCACAGCGACGGCGGTCAGCTGGTCGAGGACGAATCCACGCTGGTCTACCGACCGGCCGACGGCTTCTCCGGCAAGGACACCATCACCGTCGAGGTCACCGACGGTGCCGTCGGCGATCCCTCCGCGGCGACGGCGACCCTGGCGATCCCGGTGGAGGTCACGCCCGAAGAGGTCGAGGAGGAGAATCTGCCGCCGACCTTCCAGGGCGCACTGCTCGAGGTCGAACAGGCCGGACCTGCCTCGACCCTCGACCTCTTACCCGGCGCCGAAGACCCCGAAGGCGAGGCGCTGGTCTTCACCCTGGGTGAGTACGAGGCCGTCCCCGAGGTCACCATCGCCCTGGAGGGGGCCACTCTGACCGCGACCGCGACCTCGAAGGCGACCAAGGGCGCCACGCTGGACGTACCGGTCAGCGTCTCGGACGGCACCAACCCTGTCGTCCCGGCGACCGTCCAGATCACGGTCGGTGGTTCGCAGCGACCGGAGATCTCCCCCGCGCTCGACGAGGTCGAGATCGATGCCGGCAGCACCGAGCAGGTCGATGTGCTCGCCAACGATTCGAATCCCTTCCCGAACGGGGAGCGTACCGTGACCAGCGCTGCGCTGGTCTCCGGCGACGGCGAGGTCGAGGTGTCCGGCGATCAGGTCGAGATCACCCCGGCCGAGGACTTCCACGGCATCCTCACGGCCCAGTACACCGTCCTGGATGACACGGAGGATCCGGACCGTGAGGTCTCCGGTGAGATCCGGGTGACGGTGCGCGGCTTCCCGGAGGCACCCTCAGCCCCGCGGATCGGGGAGATCGGGGACGGTTTCGTCGAGCTGACCTTCAATGCTGGAGCGGATAACGGTGCTCCGATCACGGGCTACACGGTCTCCACGGCGAGCGGCCCTGCAGTGACCCAGGAGTGCGCATCCACCTCCTGCACGATCACGGGCCTGACCAATGACACCGAGTACACCTTCCAGGTGGTCGCGACCAACGATGTCGGCGCATCGGACCCGTCGGTGCCCTCGGCGGTGGCGCGCCCCGATGTGCGGCCCGAGGAACCGGCCGCTCCCTCGGTGGAGCGGGGCGACCAGCAGCTGACGGTGATGTGGACCTCGCCGGTCAACCGCGGCAGCGCGATCCAGAACTACGAGGTCCAGATCCAGAACACCGCCACCCAGGAGATCTCCGCGCAGGAGCTCTCCGGCGGGACCACGCAGACGGTGTTCCCGGGCCTGACCAACGGGGTGGACTATCGCTTCCGGATTCGGGCCAGCAACCTGGCGGAGGAGCCCTCCGACTGGTCCGAGTGGTCCCGGGCCGAACATCCTGCGGGCGCTCCGAAGGTGCCGGCCGGTACCCCCAGCGCCGAACGGGTCAACGATCCGCGCGGCGGCGGCATCGAGGTGACCTGGCCGACGATGACGGAGCAGGAGGCCAATGGCGAGCCCATCACGGACTACATCATCACCGCCTCCTCCGGGGAGTCCCAGACGGTCGATGCCGCCAGGGCCTCCACCACCTTCACCGGGATGGACCAGGACACCGAGCACACCTTCACCTACACCGGCGTGAACTCCGTCGGCCGGGGAGCCGGTGCCTCGGGATCCTCCAATGCGGTGACGCCGTGGGCGGAGCCCTCGGCTCCCACCGGGGTCTCGGCCACCATGCCGAGCGAGGGCACGGGGGATGGCCCCAACGGGCGAGCCAGCGTCCACTGGAACGCCGCCAGCGGCAACGGCACCACGATCACCAAGTACGTGGTGCGGTGGAACGGCGGGTCGAAGACCGTGGATGCGTCACAGACCAGCGTGGACCTCTCCGGGCTGAACAACGGGTCGTCCTACCGGTTCACCGTCGAGGCTCGCAACGGCTTCGAGGCCAACGGCGGGGTGAGCGGACCGTCGAAGCAGTCCAACTCCGTGCGTCCGTACACGAGCCCCGCGAATCCCTCCGTCTCCACGTCGAACAGCACGTGCACCGACGCGAACAGCTGCCCGGTGATGGTGAAGGCCTCCGCGGGAGGCGGCGATGGAGGTGCGGGGAACAAGACCCTCCAGGTCCGCATCGACGGGGGGTCCTGGAAGGACTCGGGTACGTCGTTCGAGCAGACCTACCAGAAGAAGTCCGGGGGATCGGTGAGGATCGAGGCGCGAGTGGTCACCGAGCCGACGAAGGCCGACGGCTCCACCACGACCATGACCTCGGGCACCGTGCAGAAGTCCCAGAAGGCGCAGACCTACACCCCGCCGAAGCCGAAGTTCGAGAGCTCGAGTCTGGCCTGGGGCAGTTATGTCCCAGCGAATACCGACGGCTGCAGTTCAGGCGATTGCCGATGGTTCTGGTTCGACGTGTACGACCTGGAGCCCAACACGGACTACAGGGTCCGTCTCTCGAACCCTGGGGACACCAACTATCTGACGATCACCGTCAGATCGAACAGCAACGGTCGCGCGTCGATCCCGAAGAACTCGACGTTCTACGGCTGGCAGAAGTCTGACTACAAGGACATGCCCATGACGATCCATGTGGGGGACACCGAGGTCGCATCCGGGATCTATATGCCTGAATGAACCCCGTCCCTGAACTGACGCACCGCCTCTGCACACCAAAGGACTATCTCCACCCATGAGCATGACTCCCGAACAGGCCCACTGGTTCGCCGAGACCTTCGACAAGCTCGTCCAGAGCGTCGGCCAAGCCGTCCTCGGCAAGAACGAGGTGGTGCGCCTGGTGCTGACCTCGATGATGGCCCCCGGCCATGTGCTGCTCGAGGACGCCCCCGGCACCGGCAAGACCTCGCTGGCACGCTCGATCGCCGCGACGGTGCAGGGAACCAGCACCCGGATCCAGTTCACCCCGGATCTGCTGCCCTCCGACGTCACCGGCGTGACCATCTACGACCAGAACACCAAGTCCTTCGAGTTCCACAAGGGCCCGGTCTTCGCCAACGTCGTCCTCGCCGACGAGATCAACCGCGCCTCGCCGAAGACTCAGTCGGCGATGCTCGAGGTGATGGAGGAGGGGCGCGTCACCGTCGACGGCGTCACCCACGAGGTCGGCAACCCCTTCATGGTGATCGCCACCCAGAACCCGATCGAGCAGGCCGGCACCTACCGGCTGCCCGAGGCACAGCTGGACCGCTTCCTGATGAAGACCTCGATCGGTTATCCCGACCACTCCTCGAGCGTGCAGATCCTCCAGGGCTCCGCGCTGCGCGACCGCAGCAGCCAGCTCTCCCCGCGGATCTCCCTGCAGGCCGTCAACGACATGACGGAGCTGGCCTCCACGGTGCACGTGGACCCGGCGGTGCTGGAGTACGTCTCGCGTCTGATGGAGGAGACCCGACTGGCCCCCGAGGTGCGGGTCGGCGTGTCCATCCGTGGCGCGCTCGCCCTGATGCGCGCGGTGAAGGTGTGGGCGGCGGTCAACGGGCGTCACTACGTCATCCCCGATGACGTCAAGCATCTCGTCGAGCCCGTCTGGCTGCACCGCTTCGTGCTCGATCCCGAGGCCGAGTTCGCGGGCACCACCGCCAAGAGCGTGATGACCAAGATCCTCAGCGAGGTGGCGCCGCCCCAGGCGCGACAGCAGTCCGCATGAGGTCCCAGAATGCCGTGCCCGCCGACACCGCCGATGCGAAGGCGGCGAAGGCCGAGGCCAAGAAGCGCCGCGGCGCTGCCAGGGCGGACGACCAGGCGGAGTCGCGCCGTCGGCGTCTCCGGGGCAGGAGGGGCCGGTCCACCGGGACCGGAGGCTCCTCCTCCGCTCCGGACGCGGCGAGCGAGCAGGGTGCAGCGGCCGAGGGCGCCTCCAGCACCGGGCTCGCCGGCCTGCGCGATCGAGCGGTCGAGCTGTGGCTGCGACGCATCCACCCCGTGCTGGATGTGGTCTCGCCCATCGGCTGGGCGGTCGTCGGCGCCGCCGCCGCCTGCTGGCTCGTCGGCCTGCTGCTGCACGTCACGGAGCTGAACGTGATCGCCTTCGCGCTCACCGTGCCGCTGGTGATCGCGGCACTGTTCGTGCTGGGCAAGGCCTCCTACAGGGTCACCCTCGATCTGCAGACCCATCGCGTGGTGGTGGGCACCCGTGCCGTCGGCCGGGTGGAGGTCGCCAACCCCACCCAGCGACCCATCCTTCCCTCCCGCATCGAGCTCGCCGTCGGCTCCGCGACCGCGCAGTTCATGGTGCCGAGACTGGCGGCGGATGCCGAGCACGAGGAGCTGTTCGCCGTGCCCACCAAGCGACGCGCCGTCCTGGTCGTCGGCCCGGTGCGCTCCGTGCGCGACGATCCGCTCTCCCTGATGCGACGCCAGGTCACCTGGGCGAAGGAGCAGGAGCTGTTCGTCCACCCCCGCACCGTGCGGCTCGACGAGGCCGCCAGCGGGTTCCTGCGCGACCTCGAGGGCACCCCCTCCTCGGACCTCTCGAGCTCTGACATCGCCTTCCACGCCCTGCGCGACTACGCACCCGGCGACGACCGCCGCCACGTCCATTGGCGCACCACCGCCCGTACCGGCAAGCTCATGGTGCGCCAGTTCGAGGAGACCCGTCGCTCCCACGTGGTGGTGGCGCTGGACAACCTCGCCGAGCATTACGCCAGCGCCGACGAGTTCGAGCTCGCGGTCTCCACCGCGGCCTCGATCTCCGGCCAGACCTTCCTCGAGGAGAAGGAGCTGACTCCCTTCACCCTCGACCAGCGCCAGAGCACCCGCACGATGCGGCAGATGATGGACGACTACACCGTCGTAGAACAGCTCAAGGAGCGCATCTCCTTCCACGAGCTCGGCCAGAAGGCCACCGACCTCGCCCCCCATGCCTCTGCGGTGATGATGGTCGTCGGCTCGCACACCACGGCGCGTGAGCTGAACTCCGCCGCCAATCAACTGCCGATCGGAGTGATGGCCGTGGCGATCCGCTGCGTCGATGATGCCGAGGTGACACGCTCCGCCATCGGTGGGCTCGACGTGGTGACCCTGGGGTCGCTCGACACCCTGGCCAGGGCGCTGCGGGCGGTGGGTCGATGAGCAGCACGCGAGCCGCGGCGAAGCGCCCGCCGAGCTACTTCTCGACCGTCCCCCACGGCCGTCGTGCCCTGGACATCGCGGCCCTCGCCGCGCTGTTCCTCCTCGCCGTGCTGGGCTTCCACCACGTCTACGGCGGGATCCAGTACCTGCTGACCGGGGTCATGGCACTCGTGTTCGGCACGCTGATCGCCCTCATCGGAGCCCGCTGGCGCTGGGGGCCGCTGCGCATCACCCCCCTGCTGCTGCTGGTGTATCTCCTGTTCGGACCGACGTTCGCCGCGCCGACGCGTGCGATCTGGGGGATCATCCCCAGCCCGGGCGCGCTGTGGGAGCTGCTCAGAGCACCTGTGACCAGCTGGAAGTCGGTGCTGACCGTCGCGCCGCCGGTGGGTGTCGCCCAGGGCGTGCTCGCCGTGGTGTGGATCAGCGTCCTGCTGCTGTCCCTGCTGGGGATGAGCATGGTGATGCGCAGCCGCCACTACCTGCTCGCTTGGCTGTTCCCGCTCGCGCTCCTCGGGGTCTCGATCGTCTTCGGCACCAATCAGGCCTTCTCTCCCGTGCTGCGCGGCGTGCTCTACGCGATCCTCTCCGTGGCCTGGCTGACCTGGCGGTTCGAGGGAGCTCGGCTCGCGAATGCGCAGTCGACGATCATCTCGGACACGGTGCGCCCGGGCTCCTGGCAGAACCCCGTGCTGCGCCGTCGCGTGATCGGCGGTGCGCTGATCATGGCGCTCGCCGGCAGCGGCGCCGTCGCCGCGCACTCCGTGCTGGATCCGGCCCCGGGCACGATCCGCTACGCGACGCGCGACCACATCAACCCGCCCTTCGATCCGCGCGAGTACGTCTCCCCGCTCACGGAGTTCCGCGGCTACCTCAAGGACCAGCGGGACGCGGAGCTGTTCACCATCTCCGGGATGAGCAGCGGCGACCACGTTCGCCTGGCCACGATGGATCACTGGGATCTGCACGTCTACAACGTCGCCAGCAGCACCGACACGGGCAGTGACTCGGGCACGTTCCTGCGCACCGCCTCAGGCGTGGACCTGCACGAGGGCGGCCCGGCGGAGCAGGTCTCGACGGTGACCATCGGTGAGTACACCGGGGTGTGGATGCCCACGGTCGGCATCCGCACCCACCGCATCGATCTGGAGGACATGCCCTCGCAGCGCTCCAGCGTCACCTCCGAGAACCTCTACCTGAACCAGGAGTCGCAGACCCTGGTGAACTCCCGCGGAGTGCAGACGGGTGATGCCTACGAGCTCTCCTACGAGCCGTACACCGAGCTCACGGCCGAGCAGCAGAAGACGGCGACGTTTACGGACATCACTCTGCCGGACAACGCCCCGGTGGACGCGTTCACGCAGTACGCCGAGGAGTGGTCGGGGAACTCGGACTCCGATTTCAAGCAGATCCAGAACCTCGCGCGCGCCGTCAAGACCGACGCCTACTATTCGCACGGCCTCGAGGAGGACACCGCCTCGATGTCCGGGCACGGCACCAGTCGGCTGCTGGCGATGATGGAAGAGGTCGGCTTCGACAAGGACACCCCCGATGCCCAGCCGCTGGGGAAGATCGGCGACGAGGAGCAGTACGCCGCGCTGCTCGCGGTCCTGGCCCGCTCGATCGATATCCCCGCACGCGTGGTGATGGGCTTCGAGGTGCCCAAGGGCCAGGAGGGGACAGCGGCGATCACCGGTGACGATGTCACCGCCTGGGTCGAAGTGGCCTTCGACGGCCTCGGCTGGGTGCGCTTCGATCCGGCTCCCGACGAGGAGGAGGACCCCACTCAGCCCGAGCCCAAGGAGGTGGAGAAGCCG
>JAKDUN010000138.1 GCA_030457675.1 Brachybacterium sp.
GCGGGCGAGCCCGCGGCGGACTGGGAACCGTAGGCGGGATCGGTCCCGTAGGCGGGATCGGACCCATAGGCGGAGTCGGGCGAGCTCGGGATGGGCGCGGGGCTCTCGTTCCCGTTATATGGCTGTGTCATGGCGTGTTCTCCTGCGGCGTGTAGTCGGTGGTGGCATTGCCGGTGGTGAGGGGCGACGGGCGCGGGGCAGTGGTGCTGGACGCCGGCGGGCTTCTTCGTCGCTGGTACTGAGGCTATCCGAGGGGTCGGACGTGTGGAGTGCTCGACCACATCGTCGGCTTCCGCGTCGGCGTGACGCTGTGTCCGTGGACCGCCCGGTACGATCTGGCGCGACCCGTCCTCACCCGCAGCATCGTCGCCGCCCCAGGAGCCCTCCCGATGACCAGCCCTGCCAGCACCCGTCGATCGATCTCGCCGGCGGTTCTCCCGGAGGCCTGGCACGGCGCCGCCACCTGGACCGCGACGCCGGATGGCCAGCAGCCCTGGAGGGTGCGGCCCGAGCACCTCGAGCGGATCATGAGCGCCGACGTCGACGAGCTCGCCCGGATCCCCAACGGCGTGCGCCTCGAGGTCGACACCGACGCCAGTGCCCTCGAGGTCGCGCTCACCACCACCGAGGCCTATGGCGACTCGGCCCGGTGCCTGGACGTCGTGGTGGACGGTGAGCCGGCGGCGACCCGGGAGGCCGGCGGGAGCGTGAGTGTCCGCGTCGAGCTGCCGGGTCGGCCCGCGCGGGTGGAGCTGTGGCTGCCGCACGCGGCGCCGACGGTCCTGCACGAGGTGGCTCTGGTCGGGGCCACCGAGTGCGTAGCCGCAGCTGCGCGCGGACCGCGCTGGACGGTCTACGGCAGCTCGATCACCCAGTGCAATCAGGCGGAGAGCCCCACCGGCACCTGGCCCGCGCTGGTCGCCGCGCAGAACTCCTACGACCTCACGGCGCTGGGGATGTCCGGGCAGTGCCAGCTCGACCCGCCGCTCGCCGAGACCATCGGCGCCTCCCGACCGGATCTGGTCACGCTGTGCCTGGGCGCCAACATCTACGGGGCCGCCACCTTCACCGAGCGGAGCCTGCCGCCGGCGGTGATCGGGTTCGTGGACCACGTGCGGCGCCTGACCGGCGCCCCGATCGTGATCATGAGCCCCACCACCGCCGGGCCTCACCGTGAGGAGGAGCGCAACAGCGCGGACCTGGATCAGCGCGAGATCCGCGCGCTGATCCACCGCGCGGTCGCGATGCTGCAGCGGCACGACCCGCTGATCACCCTGATCGACGGCTCCGAGATCGTCACCGGCCAGGAGATGCACCTGCTCGGCGACCTGCTCCATCCCACCGCGGAGGGCTATCGCGTGATGGCCGAACGGCTCGCCCCGCGCCTCGCCTCCGTGCTCGGCTGAGCGAGCGACGGGGCGGGAGGCGGAACGAGCCGAGGATCCAGGAGCGGTGCGGTCTCAGGCCGTGGCGTGGCGGGACGTGACGATCTTGTCCGCGTAACGGCGACGGAAGCGCTCCACGCGGCCGGCGGTGTCGACCACGCCGGCGCGACCGGTCCAGAACGGGTGCGAAGCCGCCGAGACCTCGACGTCGATCACCGGGTACTCGTAGCCGTCCTCCCAGGTCACGGTCCGCTCCGAGGAGCGGGTCGAGTTCGTGAGGAAGGCGGTGCCGGCGCTGCGGTCACGGAAGATCACGGGCCGGTAGGCGGGGTGGATGTGCTTCTGCATGAGGATCTCCTCCGTTGATTACTGAAACCTCAACTACAGAGGGGTCTCTGATATTCCCGCGGCGTCGAGGTGGTTCGTGAGCACCTCGGCACGGAGCGCGAACGCGGCCGGTGCCTCAGCCCCGCACCACGTACGCCGCCAGCGCCTCCCGCACATCCGCCACCGCCACCGCCCCGGCGTGGACGGGCCAGGACGCCGCGACGAACCCGTCGGGCCGCACCAGATAGAGGCGGTCGGTGCGCAGCCGGCCCCGCAGGTCCGGGGAGAACGTGAACGGACCCTCGACCCAGTCCGGCAGGCCGGTCGGCCGGTGGGCCTCGGCGTTCTCCTCCGTCGGCGGCAGGCGCACGCCGACGGCGGGGTCCCGCGCCCATCGCGGCACCGGGTCCCCTTTCGGCACCGCGTGGTACCGGATCCGGTACTGGCCGAGCAGTCCGGCGACATACGGACCCAGCTCCGTGGCGAGCAGTCGCGGTGCCAGCACGCCGAGGACGTCGCGGGCCCGTCGGCGGAGGAATCCGGTTCCGGGGCCCGGGCGGGCGATGACGCCGAAGGCGCGGTCGGTGGCGTTGATCAGGGTCATCGCCACCGGCCGACGTTCGCGCTCATACCGGTCCAGTGCCGCGTCGGCGAGGTGGCCGGCGGAGACGTCGGCCAGCAGGTGCGCCAGATGGTGGCCGTCCTGCAGGCCCGTGTTCATGCCCTGCCCGCCCACGGGGGAGTGCACATGCGCGGCATCCCCGGCCAGCAGCACCGGTCCCTGGCGGAAGTGCGAGGCCACGCGATGATGCACCCGGTAGGCGGAGAACCAGTCCACCCGGTCGTAGGTGAGCGCGAGATCCTCCCGCATCCCCGCGAGCGCCGCCTCCTGGGCGGGCTCCGTCTCGCCGTGCAGCCACACCACCCGGACGTGGCCGCCCGGCCCCATCGGGAAGGTGATCGCGAACCTCTGCCGGCCGAAACGGGCGGTGAGCGAGTTCGCCGGGGAGCCGGTCACGCCGCGCAGGTCCGCGACGCAGAAGGTCGCGTCATCGGTGATCCCCTCGAAGGGCAGGTCCAGGGCGTGCCGCACCGGGGAACTCGCCCCGTCGGCCCCGATCACCCAGCGCGCCCGGATCCGCAGCGGACCATCGGGGCCCTCGACCTGCAGCTCGACGCGGCCTGACGGGCCGGTCGGCACCTCGAGGGACGCGAAGCGAAGGCCCCAGCGCACAGCGGCGCCCTCGGCGGTGAGAGTCCTGGAGAGCAGCTCCTCGTTCAGGGACTGCTCGAAGATCTGCGCGCCGGGGAATCGCGTCCACCCCTCCTGCGCCCGCCCGAAGTCGATCCCGGGGGCGGCGTCCGGTCCCAGCTGGATGCGCTCGGCGGGATTGGCCCCGGCGAGCACCTGCTCGGCGAGGCCCAGCTGGTCGTAGATCTCCATGCTGCGGGCCTGGACCACGAGCGCGCGCGACTCCCGGGTGGGCCCGGCCTTGCCGTCGATCACCAGGGACTGGACGCCGCGCCGGTGCAGCACCAGCCCCGCCATCAGTCCGGTCGGGCCCGCACCGACCACGAGCACCTCGGTCTCCAGCAGCGGTGTGGCGGATGTGGTGGGCATGGCGGGCCTCTTCTCGACGCGACGACAGGTCGGTCCTGCTGCCACGGTATCCCTGCGCAGCGCCGAGCGGCATCCCCCAGCGGTCGGGAGGGGCCGGTCCGTGTCCCGTCCGCCGCCCGCGCACGGGCCGTGCGGACAGAGAAATGTCCCGTGGCGACTCATGTGCATAGGCACATGGGTCCCCACGGGACATTACTGCGGGGGAGCCCCGGCACTGCGGGGAGCCCCGGCCGGGCGCCCTTCGGAAGGGCGACCGGCGGGATCGGGCGCGGCCGCCCGCTCGACTCAGGCGGAGGCGCCGGTCAGCTCGCGGCGGCGGCTCTGGCCGTCCACGCGCGCGAAGTGCGCGGCGGAGGACAGGTCCACCTCGACGACGGGGTAGATGTTCCCGTCCTCCCAGGTGGTGGAGTGCGTCGAGGTGCGCGTGGAGCGGGTGAGGTAGCGCAGGCCCGCGCTCTGGTCGCGGAACACGACGAGATGCTGCTGCGGACGCGAGGTCTGCGAGCGGGTGGACTGCGGGTCGGGACTTCGGTGATCGGTGTACTGCATGGTGTTTCTCCTTCGAGGTCGGCGCAGGGCCGACTGAATGTTCGAGTGCCGGCGAGATGCCGGGATGCGCGATCTGCGCGAGTGGTGACCGGTCCGCTGGGGCGGACGATCACCGGGCCGCATCCGCTGGGGCGGACGAACCGGTGGCGCGCACCGATCGCGATGCTCCACGGGAGGCCGTCTGGTCGACGGGATGGAGGCGGTGCGAGGGCGCAAGCCGTGCGAGTCGGGCTCCGCTGCGCTGCCGTCATGGCAGTGCGCTGGGCCGCGAGGCTCGCAGTGGTCGAGAGGGCGTTGTCTTCGCCCTGGTGGCGGATGTCTCCGCCGGGATGACGACGAGGTCGCCGGTCCGAATCGCGGGCTTCGACCACCCGGGACCGCGTCAGACGCTACCAGGGTTCAACTCTGAAACCAATGGGTTTGTTCCCCGGCAGACAGCAGTATGCGTGCCGGCAGAGGAGGGGTGACGCAGAACGGTCCGGGTGTGCGGCGTCGCCGCCGTGCACCCGGACCGTTAAGCCCTGGTGGTCTCAGGCGTCGTGGGGAGCGTCGGTCGTGCCGTAGCGGCGGCGGAACTTCTCCACCCGTCCGGCGGTGTCCAGCACCGTGGCCCGGCCGGTGTAGAACGGGTGCGAGGCCGAGGAGACCTCGATGTCGATCACGGGGTACTCCGCGCCGTCCTCCCAGGTCACCATCTTGTCGGAGGTGCGAGTGGAGCGGGTCAGGAAGGAGAAGTCGGCGCTCGTGTCGCGGAACACGACGGGCCGGTAGTCGGGGTGGATGGACGTCTTCATGGGGTCCTCCCGGAAGGGTGTGACAGGGGCTGCGCTGGAGGGGGCGGCACGCGGAAGGGCGTGCTCACCAGCTGGATTTCGTGATGCCGGGCAGCTCGCCGCGATGGGCGGCGGCGCGGAAGCGCACCCGGGACAGGCCGAAGGTGCGCAGGACACCGCGGGGCCGGCCGTCGATCGCGTCACGATTGCGCAGCCGGGTGGGGCTCGCATCCCGCGGCAGGCGCTGCAGCGCGCGCCGGGCGAGGACCTTCTCGCTGGGCTTGGCCGAGGGGTCCTTGAGCGTGGCCTTCAGGGTGCGGCGCTGCTCGTCGAATCGGGCCACGATCTCGCGGCGTCGGCGGTCGGCGGCGATC
Organism: Brachybacterium sp.; assembly: GCA_030457675.1. Classification (GTDB taxonomy): domain Bacteria; phylum Actinomycetota; class Actinomycetes; order Actinomycetales; family Dermabacteraceae; genus Brachybacterium. The sequence continues at coordinate 5,030 of JAKDUN010000138.1, forward strand.
TTCGAGGTCTTGGCCATCAGCGCTCCTCCCGGAACTCGACGACGGCCCGTACCCGCGGGTCGAACTTGCGGGCGGTGAGCCGATCCGGGGTGTTCCGGCGGTTCTTGGTGGTCATGTACGTGTATCCGGTGCCGGCGGTGGAGCGGAGCTTCACCGCAGTGCGCACCTCGTTCTTGCGGGCCATGGGCGTGGTTCCTTTCAGATCTTCTCGCCGCGGGCACGGATTCCGGCCACGACGGACTTCCCGAAGGTCGGTGCGACTCCGGTGACTTGACAGCGCATGGACATGAGCGGTGATACTACTTATTGAGAACCGTTATCGTCAAGAAGCAGGAGCCCGCCGACGTGGCCGACACCCCCAATTCTGTTCACTTTCAACCAGTAGGGAGGGGTAGAAATTCCCTGCCCGTCGCAGTGCTCTCCGCGATCGACCCCGTGCTTCGCGAAGCGCTTCTGGCGAGCCTGCTGCTGGACGCCGAGGGAGTCGTCGCGCTGCGGTACGAGGTCGATGAGAAGGCCGCGGCTCTGCGCCGCCTGGTGATCGCGGCCGACGGGGTGATCGAGGACGAGCTGGTCCACCTCGACCACCCGTGCGCCTCCTGCGCCATGCGCGAGGATGCGGTGCCCACGCTCGGTCGCCTGGCCGGCATCGGCGGGATCGCCGCCGTGGTGCTCGCCCCGCCGCTGAGCGCCGAGCCCTCGATCGTCGCCGGCGCCCTCCGCCCGCATCAGGGCAGCTGGCACCTGGCCGCCGCGGTGACCGCCGTCGACCTCGGGGAGGTGCGTGATGACCTGCTGGGCGACGACACCCTCGCCGAGCGAGGCCTGCAGTGGGCCGCCGGGGACGCGCGCAGCGTGGGCGAGGCGCTCGCCGCCCAGACCGAGTACGCCGACACCCTGGTGGTCGAGGGCGAGGCGGCCGGTCCCGGCGCGGAGCTCGTCGAGCACCTCCGCGCACCCGAACAGCGCCTCGTGCACGGCGTCTTCGCCCTCCCGGCCGCAGAGCTGCTCGAGGGGACGCTCGACCACCTGCTCGGCCTGCGCCGCCGCGACGTGCGCTACGTCGAGCCCCACGGCGGGCCCGTCGAGCACGGCACCTGGACCCTCGATCTCTGCTCGGAGCGGCCCTTCCATCCGGACCGCCTGCTGGAGAACATCGAGGAGCTCGGCGCGGGCAGCCTGCGCGGCCGGGGTCGCTTCTGGGTGCCCGACCGCCCTGACAGCATCTGCCAGTGGGACGGTGCGGGCGGGCAGGTCTCGATCGGTGCCGTCTGGCGGGCCGGCCGCGAGCTGCCCACCACCCGGCTCGTGGTCACCGGTATCGACCGCGCCGACCGGGCCCGGGTGCGCGAGGCCTTCGGTCGCAGCCTGCTCACCGCGCGGGAGTGGGAGGCCGGGCTCGAGCCGTGGCTCGGTGCCGAGGACCTCCTCGCCCCCTGGCTGGGCGTGCGCGGCGCGGCGGCCTGAGGGCGGGGCTCATCATGTGGTCCGCAGCGAGCGCGGGTCACGCGAGGGACTCCTTGATGCAAGGGCCGGGGCGCCCTCGGGCGGCATGCCGCGGCGTCACTCCTGCCCGTCGTGCTCGTGGCCGCGCCGCGCCTGAGGGTCCACGATGAGCAGCACGTCCGCCGGCCCGCCCTCGGCGCCGAAGGCATGGGGGAGCATCGTGTCGAACTCGGCGCACTGGTTCTCCGTGACGCGGTGACGACGCTCGCCCAGCAGCAGGGTGAGGGTGCCGGAGAGGACCACCAGCCATTCATGACCGGGGTGGGCGCGCATCCTCTCCGGCGCCGGCGGCGGCCCGGTGACCCGGCGCCGCAGGATCACCGTGTCCGGGGTGTGGCGGATCCGCCAGCGCAGCGCCTCTACCCCGTGCTCGATGGTCGCGTTCGAGACCACCTCCTCGGCCTGGGCCTCGACCAGCTCGTCCAGGCCGGTGTCCAGGGCGCGGGCGAGCACCACCAGCTGGTCCAGGGCGAGGCGCCGCTGCCCGTTCTCGATGCGCGACAGGGTGGAGGGGCTGAGGTGGGCGCGGGCGGCGAGGTCGCCCAGCGAGAGGCCCTGGGCGAGGCGCAGAGCACGCAGTCGTTGCCGGACCAGGCCGTCGACACCCGCAGAGTTTTGCTCCATGCGCAATATGCTATGCCGGAACCGCAATACCTGTCTACGGTCGTCCCATGCCTCCTGCCCGAGGCCCCCACGACCGAGAGG
>JAKDUN010000139.1 GCA_030457675.1 Brachybacterium sp.
GATGACCTGCATGTCGGCGTACTCGATGCCGTTGTGGACCATCTTCACGAAGTGACCGGCGCCGTCGGCGCCCACATGGGTGCAGCAGGGCGCGCCGTCGACGTGCGCGGAGATCTTCTCGAACATGGGGCCGAGGCGGTCGTAGGACTCCTTGGTGCCGCCGGGCATGATCGAGGGGCCGTTCAGGGCGCCCTCCTCACCACCGGAGACGCCGGTGCCCACGAAGTGCAGGCCCTTCTCGCGCAGCGCGGCCTCACGGCGGCGGGTGTCGCCGAACAGGGCGTTGCCGGCGTCGACGATGATGTCGCCCGGCTCCATGAGCGAGGCGAGCTCGTCGATCACGGCGTCGGTCGGCTTGCCGGCCTTGACCATGAGCAGCGCGACGCGCGGCTTCTGCAGGGAGGCGACGAAGTCCTCCATGGACTCCGAGGGGTAGAACTCGCCATCGGTGCCGTGCTCGGCGATGACCGCCTCGGTCTTGCCGACGCTGCGGTTGTGGATCGCGACCTTGAAGCCGTTGCGGGCGAAGTTGCGCGCCAGGTTGGAGCCCATCACCGCCATTCCGGTGACGCCGATGTCCGCGGCATCGGCGGGGGACGGAGCGAAGCTAGCCATGGGTTCTCCTCAGGTCGGGTGACTGTCGAGCCGGGCAGGTCCGCTCGGCCGACGAGAAGTCGGCAGGCGGAGCCCGGTCCATCGTCGACCATCCTAATGAACACCGCACCCTCGCCGCTGGGCGTGCCAGGGCTTGCCGTGCCGGCAGGGTCGCGGCACTGTGCCCGGAGTCTCGGGAATCCCCATCGGCCACGTACCGTGGAGCTGTCCTGTCCGACTGCGAACTCCGGAGAGAAGCAGCAGATGACCCTCCCCCCGCACGATCCCTACTCCCAGCCCGTGCCCTCCGCGCACGGCGAGTGGGGCCAGCCGTCCCCAGCCCCACAGACTGGAGGGGGCCAGCCCTCGCCCGCCCCGCACGACGGCTGGGAGGACCCGGGCCCCGTCGCGCCCGGCAGCGACCTCGGCGCCGACCTCGGCGCCGCGCTCTCCTTCACCGGGAACGCTCTCTTGAGGAACCCGCTGACGTACCTGATCAGCGGCCTCATCTTCTGTGTCATCTATCTGGTGATCGGCGGCGGTGGCCTCGTCGGCGGCTTCTTCGCGATGTTCGCCATCATGGGCGATCCGAATCCGTCGGACGCCGACGGGATCGCCGGAATACTGGCCTTCTACGGCGTCTTCCTCGTCGCGATGTTGCTGACGATGCCGTTCGCCCTCCTGTGGCAGTCGGGCGCGGCCCGGGCCGCGGGGATCATCCGCGAGGGTGGCCGGCCCTCGATCGGTCAGGCGATGGTCGGCTCGAAGCGCGTCATCCTCACCGCACTGCTCTACGGGCTGGTCGTGATCGTCGGCATGCTGCTCCTCTACATCCCCGGCCTCATCGCGGGCGTGCTGTTCATGTTCGCGATTCCTGCCGCGCTCCGCGGCGCCTCCCCGATGGAGGCGATGAAGGAGAGCCTCGCGCTGTCGAAGGCGAATCTGGGCACCACGATCGTCTCCTACCTCGTGATCATGGTCATCACGTCGATCGCCTCCATGATCATCCTCCCCCTCCTCGTGCTCACGCCGTTCATCATGCTGTTCGAGCTCGGAATGTACGAGCGGCTCAGCGGGCGCCGACTGCCGGAGCCCGCGAGGGCCTGATCCGCTCGCACCCTGCCCGAGGGGCCGATGGGGAGAGTCCCGGCTCACCCCATCGGACCCTCGTCCGCCACGCACCGCCGCGTAGCCTGGGGGGATGACCGACGGCCCCCTCATCGTCCAGAGCGACAAGTCCCTCCTGCTCGAGGTCGACCATCCTTCCGCGCAGACCGCCCGGATCGCGATCGCCGCCTTCGCCGAGCTCGAACGCGCCCCGGAGCACGTGCACACCTACCGCATCACCGATCTGGGGCTGTGGAACGCCCGCGCCGCCGGCTACGACGCGGAATCGGTGGTCGCGGCGCTGGTGGACCACTCCCGCTATCCGGTCCCCCATTCGCTGCTGATCGACGTCGCGGACACCATGGACCGCTACGGCCGCCTGCAGCTGCTCTCGGACCCCACCCACGGCCTGGTGCTGCACGCCCTGGACCGACCGGTGCTCGAGGAGGTCTCGCGGGCCAAGCGCATCCAGGGCATGCTCGGCGCCCGGATCGACGAGACGACGGTGGTGGTGCATCCCTCGGAGCGCGGCGCCCTGAAGCAGGCGCTGCTGAAGGTGGGCTGGCCGGCGGAGGACCATGCCGGCTATGTCGATGGCGAGGCGCATCCGATCTCGCTGCGCCAGGACGACTGGCAGCTGCGCCCCTACCAGGCAGAGGCCGTGGACGGCTTCCGCCACGGAGGCAGCGGCGTGGTGGTGCTGCCGTGCGGGGCGGGCAAGACCCTCGTGGGCGCCGCCGCGATGGCCTCCATGCAGCGCACCACGCTCATCCTGGTGACCTCGACGGTCTCGGCCCGGCAGTGGAAGGACGAGCTGCTGGCCCGCACCACCTTGACGGAGGAGGAGATCGGTGAGTACTCCGGCGCCTCCAAGGAGGTGCGGCCGGTGACCATCGCGACCTATCAGGTGCTCACCATGAAGCGCGGCGGGGTCCACCCGCATCTGGAGCTCATGAGCGCCCGCGACTGGGGCCTGGTCGTCTATGACGAGGTGCATCTGCTGCCCGCGCCGGTGTTCCGGATGACCGCGGATCTGCAGGCCCGCCGTCGGCTGGGGCTGACCGCCACGCTGGTGCGGGAGGACGGCCGGGAGGGCGAGGTGTTCTCCCTGATCGGTCCCAAGCGGTACGACGCCCCGTGGAAGGACATCGAGGCCCAGGGCTACATCGCCCCCGCGGTCTGCACCGAGGTGCGCGCCACCATGCCGGCCTCGGACCGCATGGCCTATGCGATGGCGGAGGCCTCGGACCGACCCCGCCTGGGCGCCGCCCACCCGGCGAAGATCGACGTGGTGCAGAGGATCGCGCAGCGCCATCAGGGCGAGCCGATGCTCGTGATCGGGCAGTACATCGACCAGCTCGAGGAGATCGCCGAGCGTCTGGGCGCGGACCTGATCACCGGGAAGACCCCGGTGCGCCGCCGCCAGGAGCTGTTCGACGCCTTCCGCGCCGGCCAGATCGACCGTCTGGTCGTCTCGAAGGTCGCGAACTTCTCGATCGATCTCCCCGAGGCCTCGGTCGCGGTGCAGGTCAGCGGCGCATTCGGGTCTCGGCAGGAGGAGGCGCAGCGACTCGGCCGGCTGCTGCGCCCCAAGGCCGACGGGCGCAGCGCGCACTTCTACACCGTGGTCATGCGCGACACCCAGGACCAGGACTACGCGGCCCACCGCCAGCGCTTCCTCGCCGAGCAGGGCTACTCCTACACGATCGTGGACTCCGAGGAGCTCGAGCATTCGAGCAGCGGGGACGGTCCGGGAGCATCGGCTGACTAGAGTGGATCGCGTATCCCGCCCCTCGCCGCACCGTCGGCCGTTCCCCAGGAGATCGACATGACCGCATCCGACGATCCCACCCGCCCCACCGCATCCACCGGCGGGAACGATGCAACGCGCCCGGACGCCCCCGCGGCGAAGGACTCTCCGCCCACCGGCCGCCGTGCCGCGGAACGGCCCGCGCAGGAGTCCCAGCCTGTCCAGGAGACTCGGCCCGCCCCGGAGCCCCAGCCCGTCGAGGAGCCGATGGCGAGCGGCGGGAAGACCGCCGGCATGTGGATCGGGCTGATCCTCGGCGCGATCATCCTGGTGCTGCTGCTGATCTTCGTGATCCAGAACAACGTCACCGCCGGATTCCAGTACTTCGGAGCGGAGTTCGACCTCCCGCTCGGGGTGGCGATGCTGCTCGCCGCGATCGCAGGCGCGCTGGTGATGGCGCTGGTGGGCTCGGTGCGGATGATCCAGATGAGCTGGACGATCCGCAAGCTGCGCAAGCAGCAGGACAAGATCCACCGCGCCACCCGCTGATCCCGTCCAGCAGACGTCCAGCCGATTCCCAAGCTCGAGGAGGACGGTGGTCTCATGACTACGCATGAGGACCAGGACTACGAGGCACGACTCCTCGTCGTCGACGACGAACCCAATATCCGCGATCTGCTCGCCACCTCGCTCCGCTTCGCCGGCTTCGAGGTGTTCACCGCCTCGACCGGCAACGAGGCGATCCGGGAGGCCACGGAGAACCAGCCCGATCTGGTGGTGCTGGACGTGATGCTGCCGGACATGGACGGCTTCACCGTGACCCGCCGCCTGCGCGACCGGGGAGAGAAGTACCCGATCCTCTTCCTCACCGCCAAGGACGAGACGCAGGACAAGGTCGCCGGCCTCACCGTCGGCGGCGACGACTACGTCACCAAGCCCTTCAGCCTCGAGGAGGTCGTGGCCCGCATCCGTGCGGTGCTGCGCCGCACCCACGGCGGCACCGAGGCCACGATCGACAGCGCCCTGGTGGTCGCCGATCTGCGCCTGGACGAGGACTCCCACGAGGTCCACCGCGCCGACGTGAACATCGAGCTGTCCCCCACCGAGTTCAAGCTGCTGCGGTACCTGATGCTCAACTCCGGCCGCGTGGTCTCCAAGACGCAGATCCTCGATCACGTCTGGGACTACGACTGGTCCGGCGAGGTGGGCATCGTCGAGTCCTACATCTCCTACCTGCGCCGCAAGGTCGATGTGATCGGCGACCCGATGATCCACACCAAGCGCGGCATCGGCTACGTGCTGCGCGCCCCCGAAGGTTCCTGACGGTTGGCCCTGCCGAGCCTGCGCGCAGAGCGGCCCGTGTCCCTGTGGACACGGATCGTCGCCCTGATCTCGCTGCTGCTGGTGCTCGGCACCGTCGTCACGGGGAGCCTGTCGCTGTTCCTGCTGAACCGCACACTGATCCAGTCGGTCGATAACAACCTGCAGTCCGGGATGGGCGAGATGCTCACCCTGGCCCGGCATGAGCTGGCCGGGGACGATGACGCAGTCCAGAACAGCACCTACACCCCGGTCGAGTACGCGGTCGAGATCCGGGACCGCCACGGCCGGTCGATCGAACAGGCGGTGGTCCACTACGGGCCGGGGGACGTCACCATCCCCTTCCCGGACCTGAGCGAGGAGCAGATCCTCCAGCAGGGTGGCCGGCCGTTCACCGTGCTGGACTCCTCGGAGAATCGCTGGCGCGTGATCGCCATGCTGAACGCCGGCCCGGAGGGAGGCAGCGTCTACGTCGCCCTCCCACTGACCGGCGTGGACCGCACGATGCACGAGATGGCACTGATCATCGTGCTGGTGGGCACGCTGGTGGTGCTGGTGGGGATGGGACTGGGCGGTTACGTGACCCATCGCGCGCTGGAGCCGCTGCGCGACGTGGAGTCGACCGCCTCCCAGATCGCCGGCGGCGACCTCTCCCGCCGCGTCCCGGTGACCGACACCAGCCTCGAGGTGCATGACCTGGCGCTGTCGCTGAACGAAATGCTGGTGCGCATCGAGCAGTCCTTCGCGGCGCAGTCCACCTCGGAGGAGCGGGCCACGATCTCCGAGGCGAAGATGCGCCGCTTCGTGGGCGACGCCTCCCACGAGCTGCGCACCCCGCTCGCGGCGATCCGCGGCTTCGGCGAGCTGTACCGGATGGGTGCCCTGCCCGGTGATGAGGACGTCGCCTCGGCGATGCGGCGCATCGAGGACGAGGCCCGACGGATGGGCTCTCTGGTGGAGAACCTGCTGCGCCTGGCCCGGCTGGACGAGAAGCCGGAGCTGGACCTGGAGCCGGTGGACTTCACCGATGCGCTGTTCGACGCGGCCCAGGACCTGCGCGCCCTGGATCCGGGACGCCAGGTGATGGTGACCTCGCTGTCGGGGACGCCGCTGTCGGTGCAGCCGCATGTGCCGATCGGGGTGCTCGGCGACGAGGCCTCGCTGCGGCAGGTGATCCTGAACCTGGTGGGCAACACGAACCGGCACACCCCCAAGGGCTCCCCCGTGGAGATCGCGGTGGGCTACACCTCGCCGGAGCAGGTGCGCATCGAGATCCGCGACCACGGCGAGGGCATCGACGACGACCAGCGCGAGAAGGTGTTCGAGCGCTTCTACCGCACCGACTCCTCCCGGGTGCGGGCCGCTTCCCAGGGCGGCGGTGCGGGCCTGGGCCTGTCGATCGCAGCCTCTATCGTGCAGCAGCACCGCGGGGACATCGGGGTCACCGAGACCGCGGGCGGCGGCGCGACCTTCTGGGTCGAGCTGCACGGCACCGACATCTCTCCGGAGGCCGAGGTCGAGCCCGACCAGCGCCAGGCGCTGGATCATCGCCCGGCGGGCGAGGGCTCGCCGTCGGCCGGAGACCCCGGGGACCCCGGGCAGGGGCCGACCGCCTAATCCCGTAGAGCCTCAGTGCTCCGGCACGTCCATCACCTGGCCCACGAACCCCCTGCCGGTCCGGGCGCGGGAGAGGTCCTCCAGCCGTACCTGCAGCGCCTCGGCGGCGCGGCGACCGGCACCGTCGTGCGCTTCGATCCGCGGGGCCGACGTCGTGTCGTCGCGGGTGAGGCGGAAGGCGCCGGAGTCCGCGGGCAAGGGGTCCACGTGGCCGAGCAGGCCGACGATGAGGTCCCGCGGCACCGGGTCCAGGCCGAGTTCGGCGGCGTGCTCGGCGCTGCGCCGTGCCCGTGCGGCGGGACGGTCCCGGAGCTTGATCCGCAGCCCGGAGGCGATGAGGATCCGGGTCAGCTCCCCGTCGCTGACGAAGACCGCTCCGGCCTCGGCCAGGGCGTCCCGGGCCGCAGTGGGCCAGTCGTAGTGGTCGAGGTCGAACGAGCGCGGCGGCAGACCGGCGCGCGCGGCGACCTCGTGCAGCTCCGCGAGCGAGGTGTCGGAGATCAGGTGCCCCCACAGCATCCCGTGGCGGGGCCAGCGCGGGGTGTCGGCGAAGACGCTCATGTGCGGGATCCCTGCGAGGGGGATCCCGACGGGCGCCCGCGCTGTGTCGTGGCAGTGTTGGATCCTGCCAGCTGCCGCAGCACCACCTCGAGCGGACCGCGCCTCCCGTGGCGGCGCAAGGCGGCGGCGAGCGGGAGCATCGCCAGCCAGGCCAGCACCACGATCCCGGCGGTCCCGGCGCTGCCGAGGGTGGCGCCGAGGTCGAGGGTGAACGGCGGGAACAGCGCGAGGAACAGCACCGACTGGGCGATGTAGGCGCTGAGCGAGACGG
>JAKDUN010000140.1 GCA_030457675.1 Brachybacterium sp.
TATCGCCCGAGTCCGACGCAGTACCGCGTCAACTCGCTCGTATGTCCCGCCATGTGCGCGCGCCGTGTCACTACTGAGGTGTTTCGAGGTCTGCGCGATTCGCTCCACGCTCTGGTGGTCCAATCAGACCCTCTGGGACCGGCACGTGCCGTCCTTCCAAGGTCGACCGCTCCCACGCGAGCCGCCGCCCGGAACTCTTGATCGGGTCACGTGCCGCCAGCAGAACTCGATTCGACTCGCTGTATGTGCGTGGCTGAACGTAAGAAGAGAGTTTCTTCCCGCTGTGCATTCATGTGTGACGAGTCGAGACTCTGCCCCGTTGCCGAGGAACCAGCTAGCCGGCATGCTCAGAGGGAGCATCCGTTCAGCGTTTCCGCTGGCAAGACGGGCAAAAGTGGCTTGAGCGGATCGTGAATTTCTTCCGCACGATGGGGGTCCCGCAGCGCTTGCAGGGAAGCCCAGAACGCCCATAGACATTGAGGTCCCGCGCGAAGTAACCGCTGCGGCCGTCGACGTTCACGTACAGCGCGTCGAAGCTGGTCCCGCCCACCTCGAGAGCCCGCTCCATTACCGCGCGGGCGGCGCGGAGGATCGCGAGCGCCCGGCGCTGGCTGAGCGCGTCACCGGGAGTGTCGAAGCGGGTGCGGGCCGCCCACAGCGCCTCGTCGGCGTAGATGTTCCCGATCCCGGAGACGACCTCCTGGTTCAGCAGCAGCGCCTTCACGCCGCTGCGGCGCGCGCGCAGCGTGCGGGCGATGGCGGGCAGGTCCGCAGCCGGGTCCAGCAGGTCGCGGGCGATGTGGGAGGCGCCCTCGGGCATCAGGGCGTCGGGGCTGCCCATCCCCGCGAGCTTCCCGTCGGCCGCCTCCACCAGCGGGCTGGTCCACAGGCCGCCGAACAGACGCTGGTCGATGAGGTCCACCCGGGTCCCATCCTCGAGGTGCAGCGACAGGCGGCGGTGGCGCAGCGGATCGGAGGCGGGCCCTTCAGAGGGCGCGCCGGGATCCACCGACCTCCCGTCGGCTGTCGCGATCCGCAGCTGGCCGCTCATGCCGAGGTGCCCCATCAGCGCCTCACCGGTGTCGACACCGTCCGGATCGGCGAGCCGCCACCACAGGAACTTCCCGCGTCGCACCACGGCGGTGAGGGTCGTGCCCTGCAGCCCGGCTCGCAGGCGGTCGATGCCCCCGCTCTGGCGACGGATGATGCGCGGGTCGAGCAGCTCGATGCGCTCGACCGTGCGGCCGACGGTACGGGGCACGAGACCGCGGCGCACCACCTCGACCTCGGGCAGTTCGGGCATCGGCTCAGCCCCGCGGGATCAGCGGCTCGTCACGCTCGGCCAGCACGCCGCGCACGGCGTTCTGGGCCGCGGCGAGCTCGGCGTCCTTCTTCGAGGCGCCGTCGCCGCTGGCGGTGACGATGCCCGGGACGGTGACGGTGGCGGTGAAGGTCTTCTGGTGCTCGAGACCTGACTCCGTCAGCGCGTAGGTGACGCTCGTTCCACCGGCGGCGGCGATCTCCTGGAGGCGGGACTTGAAGTCGTAGCCGGTCTCGAGGAACTCGTCGGAGTCCAGCAGTGGTCGCAGCAGGTCCAACACGAACCGGCGGGAGACGTCCTGTCCGAGCGCGAGATGGACCGCGCCGATCACGGCCTCGGTGGTGTCGGCGAGGATCGAGGACTTCGCCCGGCCGCCGGTGAGGTCCTCGCCGCGGCCGAGGCGCACGTAGGCGCCGAGGTCGAGCTTGGAGGCGATCACGGCGAGTGCGCGGGTGCTCACCGTCGCGGCGCGGCGGCGGGCCAGGTCGCCCTCGGGCAGCGTGGGGTGGGCGGCGTAGAGGTGCTCGGTGACGGCCAGCTGCAGCACGGCGTCGCCGAGGAACTCCAGCCGCTCGTTGTGAGGCAGCAGATCGTGCTCGTAGGAGAAGGAGCGGTGGGTCAGCGCCAGCTCGAGCAGCCCGGACTCCCGCAGGTCGGCCCCCTGGCCGGCATCGAGCGGGAGCCGGTCCAGCAGACCCTGCGGGGCGGCGGCCTCGGTGGCGCGGCGCCTGCGCGCCATCAGGCCTCGTCCTTCTGCGATTCGTCCTTCTGCGTGTCGTCGAACAGGCCCTGCAGTGCGGCGAAGCGGGGGTCGACCACGTCGTGGTGGTGCTCCGGATCGTCCTCCATGCGGAATCCGCACTGGGCGCACAGTCCGGGGCAGTCCTCGCGGCACAGGGGGCGCTCGTCGGCCTCCATCGCGAGGGCGTCGCGCACCAGGGGTCCGAGGTTCACGGCGTCGTTCTCGAAGAGGACGGTGTCCTCCTTGTCCTCGGCCTTGACCTTCTCGGGGTACATGAACAGCTCGTCGAGGCGGGCGGTGACGTCCTGCTCGACCGGGTCGAGGCAGCGGGAGCATTCGCCCTGGAGGTGCGCGGTGACGGTGCCGTGGGCGTAGATGCCCTCGACCACGGACTCGAGCTCCGCCTCGACGGCGATGTCCTCGCCCTCGGGGACCTGCATCGCGACGCCGCCGGCCTCGCGGGGCGGGGCGGGGACGGTGCGCTCGACGCCGCGGTGGGAGCCGATGCGGCCGACGAGGTCGATGGCATCGAACCGCAGTTCGGTGTCGAGCGTGGTCGTCGGAATGTTCGTCGGGGTGTTCTCAGAAGACATCGGTGATGATCCTGTTCGTTCGAGAGGGTCGGTCAGGAGGCGGCCGCCGCGGCGCGCAGCGCGTCCAGGGAGGGTCCGGGGAGCATGTCGGAGACGTCGCCACCGAGGGCGTGGACCTCCCTCACCAGGGAGGAGGAGATGTGGGACCAGGCCGAGTCGGTGAGCAGGAAGAGGGTGTCGACGTCGGCGAGGTGATGGTTCATCCGCGCCATCGGCTCTTCGTAGGCGAGGTCGAGCTGGGAGCGCAGCCCCCGCACCACGGCCTGGGCGCCCACCTCGCGGCAGAAGTCGACCAGCAGACCCTTGGGGAGGGTGCGGACCTCGACGGTACCGGAGAGGTCTTCCTGGGCGAGGGTTCGTGTGATCGAGGCGGTGCGCGCCTCGAGATCCAGCATCCCCTGCTTGGAGGGGTTGTGGGAGACCGCGATGATCACCCGGTGGCCGAGCGCGGCGGCCCGGCGGGTGAGGTCGAGGTGACCCAGGGTGAAGGGGTCGAACGAGCCGGGCAGGACGACAGTGCTCATGGCGCCACTCTAGTGCGCCGAGGCTGGGTGCCTCAGGGGAGCTCGACGGCGACCTCGTGCACACCGGCCTCGTCGATCCCACCGATCGTGAGGGTGCCGGTGATTCCGGTCAGCGCACCGGTGCCGGAACCGGGAGCGATGACGTAGCTCAGCTCCGGCTCCCCGCCCGCCATGGTGCCGAGCTGCTGGAAGGTGAGGGTGCCCTCGCGGCCGTCGAGCGTGCCCTCGAAGATCTCGGTGGCGATGTAGGAGGCGCTGCCGCCGGCGGGGTCGCCGGCGGTGAGCATGATGCCTCGCGAGGTCCCCTCGAGCGCGCCGGTCCAGGTCTTGGCCACGTCGAAGCGGTCAGCGGCGCCGGGGAGGACAGCGGCAGGGGTCAGGTCGACGGTGAAGGTCGCGGTGAGGGTGCTCATGGCTCAAGTATCGGTGCTGCGGTGCTCGCGCGCGAGGATCGCGAAGGTCATCCCGTCCAACCAGCGACCGCTGCGGTGCAGGGACTCCTCGACGAAGACGCCCTCGCAGCGCATGCCGATCTTCTCCATGACGCGGCGCGAGGCGAGGTTGTCCGCGAAGCAGGAGGCCTCGACCCGGCGCACACCGAGACCGTCGACCGCGAGATCCAGCAGGGCGGCCGCGAACTCGGTGCCCAGCCCCCGGCCCTGCACTCCCGGATCCAGCACCCAGCCGAGTTCGGCCTGCTGCCCGCGGGCCTGCCGGGCCATGTCTGCCTGGGACCAGGCGTCCTGGCGGTCGATCTTGCCGGCGGCGACGATGCGACCCTCCAGGAGGCCGACGACGCTCGTTCCCAGCGTGTCCTCCCACCACTGCTGATGCTCCTCCACGCTGGTGCTCAGGGTGGTGGTCCATTCCTGGACCTCCGGCAGCCGGTACCAGGGCCAGACGGCGTCGGCGTCCTCCGAGCGGGCCGGGCGCAGCTCGAGCCGGTCGGTGCGGAGGGGCCAGTCGAGGTCGGCGAGCGCAGTCGTCATCGGCTCATCCTAAAGTCACGCCGGTGCGGGCAGATCGCTTCCGTTCAGCGCGGCCACTACTCCGGGATAGTCCCCGCGAGCCTCGGCCCCACGCAGGAGCTCCACCCGTCGCACTCGGATCTCGGTCGCCTCGGGCCGCTCCTCCAGGAGGCTCATCACCTCGTCGACGAAGTCCTCGAGGGGCATCGCCGACTCCCTCGTAGCCAGTCCCGGCATGAGGTCCGTGCGCACCGCCGGCGGGATCAGCTCGAGGACCTCGACTGAGGTGCCGGCGAGCTGCAGGCGCAGCGACTCCGAGAGCATGTGGATCGCGGCCTTGGTGGCGTTGTAGGTGGGGGTGGGGCGCAGGGGGACGAAGGCGAGACCCGAGGAGACCGTCATGATCGTCGCCGACGGCTGCGCGAGAAGATGTTCCATGAAGGCGGCGATCAGCCGGATCGGACCGAGCAGGTTCGTGGTCACGGTCGCCTCAGCGGTGGCCCGGGACCCCGCAGGATCCGTCCAGTCCTCGGCGCGCATGATGCCGGCCATCGCGATGAGGACGTCGAGGTCCGGGTGCTCGACGAGCACGGTGCGCGCGGCGGCCTCGATGCTGGCCGGATCGGCGGTGTCCACGCGGACGGTGCTGATCCCGGGATGCTCCGCGGCCCCCAGCCGAGCACCCAGATGCTCGGGGCGATCGCCCGAGCGCTGCGGATGACGCCCGACGAGCGTGACTACCTCTACCGGGTGGCCGGGCACAGCGCGCCGGAGCGCCACGGGTTCGAGGGATATGTGCCGCCCGCTCTGATGCGGGTGATGGACCGCCTGGGCGGCACCCCGGCCATGATCCTGTCGGCGCTCGAGGAGCCGCTCGTGCAGAACGGCCCGGCCCGTGCCCTGTTCGGGGACGCCGAGCAGTTCACCGGCTGGGAGCGCAGCGCGATCTTCAGCTGGTTCCTGCATCCGGAGCAGGCGCGCGCCGTGTACCCGGTCGAAACGCATGCGCACCGCGGCCTGTCCAAGGTGGCCTCGCTGCGCGCCGCCTACGGGGCGATGGGCCCGCGCTCGCGGGCATCGGAGCTGGCGGACATCCTGCACGCGCGCAGCGAGGAGTTCGCACAGCTGTGGGACTCCCAGGTGGTCGCCCGACGCTTCGAGGACCACAAGGTGGTGCTGCACCCGGAGATCGGCCGGATCGAGGTGGACTGCCAGGCGCTGCTCACCGAGGATGCCTCGCAGGTCCTGCTCGTGCTGACCGCTTCCCCGCACAGCGAGGACGCCGGCAAGCTCGACCTGCTGGCCGCTCTCGGCACTCAGGTCGTCTCGGGCACGGCAGACCAGCGCACCGTCTCGCTGTAAGTCCTGATGCCGTCGGCGGGGCAGGTCACTGCAGGGTGGGACGAGGCGCACGGCGGTGCTCAGTACGGCGGCGGCTCGTGCCCGGGCAGCGGCGGAGACGGCGGCGGGCCGGGATCATCGGCCTCGTCGTACTCAGGGCTGGAGTAGTAGTCGATCAGGTGGCATCCCCACCGATACGCCTCGTCCCTGTCGGCGTCCTCGGCGCGTGCTTCGGCGAAGAACCCGGTCCGGGCCAGCGCCTCGAACTCGAGATCCGCGGCGTACTGGTCCCATGCACTCCGCAGCCGGTCGGCGAGTTCACGGGTCACGAGGTCCGTGTTCGCTGCGACGTCGCAGACTGCGGCCCGGGCGATCCGCCAGCGAGTCATACCGGTCTCAGGATCCCGTTCGGGGTCGAGCAGTCCGGCTGACTTCATCCGATGGTGGTGACGGCACAGTCGGTGCAGGTTCTCGATGGTGGTCGGGCCGCCGCGGGCGGGATTCTCGAGGTCGAACTCCTCGATGTGGTCCATCTCGCCGACGGTCATGACGTTGCGGGTGCAGCCGGGGACCGCACAGACGGGGTCGATCAGCCGCAGGTTCTCGGCCATCGCAGCGGACGGGCGGTAGGTGCGGGAAGCAGAGGGCTTGTGATCCCCCGAGACGGGGTCCGTCAGGACCCGCTCGAAGGCAGGTGCCTTGGCGACGAGTTCACGCGCCATGCGGGGCGGGATCGGGATGGTGCCGTCGAGGGTCGCGGGCGCGTTCGAGCGACCCAACAGGGTCAGCACCGGCACCACCACGGAGATCCGGAAGGCAGGCTCGGGCACCTCCACTGCTCCGGTCTCCAGCTGTGAGCGGACCGCGATCGCGTACTGCAGGGCGGACAGCGAGAGGTTGCGCCCCTCGCGGGTGGCATCCCCGTCGAGATCGAAGGGGATCGGCGCCCCGCTCTCGAGCGCGTGACGCTGGGCATCCTGGACCGCGCGGGCGGCGGCGTCGAGTCGCTGCCCGAAGGCGGTGATCTCCGGGATCGGGCCGCGGATCACGAGGCAGGCGGTGCCGTCGGAGTCCGGGGAGGAGGCGATCGAGACCGAGCGCTGCTCCTGCGGCGATTCCTGGACCGCGGCGCGCCCGAACCAGACCACGAGCGTGTGCAGCTCGCGGTAGAAGCGTTCGACGTCGATCGATTCGAGGTGCCATGCGGCGACCCGCTCGTCGACCTGACGGCGCTGGTGCGCGGTGAGACGCAGAACGCTGCGGATCAGCCACTCGAACCACTCGACGGGGAGGGCCCCGCTCTCCACTCGTGCGAAGCAGACGGGCAGATCGGTGACGGCGACATGCGCATCGCGCAGGCGGTCCTCGCCGCGGTGGAGCTTCGCGCGCATCCCTACGGAGGCGGCCAGGGCGTGGAGGGCCTTCTCCTCACCCTCGTCCTCCTCGGACCACAGGGTGGCGAGGTCGCGCGTCTCAGCGACATAGAAGGCAGCGTGCTCCTGCCGGCGCCGATGGAAGATCCGCAGCACGGTCTCGGCCTCGGAGGTGTCGGGAGCAACCTCGGCCCGTTCCACGAGCGCCTGCGTCGTGAGCGGGGTGCGCGACCGCACCGGCTTCCGTGGAGGCTCCTCGGGGCCCGCGGGCGAGCGGCCCGGGCCGGGCGGCGTGGCAGAGGAGTCGGCGGGGTGGTTCATGGCGCTCCCCTCCCTGACCT
>JAKDUN010000141.1 GCA_030457675.1 Brachybacterium sp.
GTCTCCGTCTTCCGCGCCGCCGAGGTCGCCTTCGGGCCCGGCAAGGCCGCGAACGCCGGCGGTGTCGCGACCAGCGCGCTCGAGATGCAGCAGAACGCCAGTCGTGACGCCTGGAGCTTCGAGCACACCGAGGAGCGCCTCACCGAGATCATGAAGGGCATCCATGCCCGGTGCCTGGAGACCGCCGAGGAGGTGGGCCGGCCCGGTGACTACGTGGTCGGCGCCAACGTGGCGGGCTTCCGCAAGGTGGCCGACGCGATGATCGCCTTCGGCGTGATCTGAGCCGGAGCTCGCGCTCGGTCGACCCGAGCGCAGGAGGGCCCCAGGCCCGATGGACCTCAGCACGTCGGTTCGTCGGCCCTGGGGCCCTTCTGTACGCGCAGGCGGGATCGCCAATGCCGTGACTCAGCACACATGCCCATAAGTGGGAATGATTATCATGAGCTGGTAGCTTGCTGGCATGAACCTGATGAGAAGCATTGTCATGAATAGGCGAACTGCCGCGCTGCTCGGGATCGGCGTGCTCGCCCTCTCGGCCTGCGGCGGCGGAGGGAACGACGCAGGGACCGATGGCAGTGCCTCGGACGGCGGGGGAGCGGAGGCGGCGCCCGCCTCCGACCGCACCGAGGTCGGCGCCCTGACCCCTCGGATCGTTCTCGCGCACGACGGCGGGGTGACCACGCTCGATTCCGCCGACGGCACCGTGCTCGGCACCGCAGAGCTCGAGGGATATGTGCGCCTGAACCCCGCAGGAGACGGCCGCCACGTCGCCGTCAACGCCGCCGACGCGATCACCATGTACGACACCGGACTGCTCGCCCAGGGACACGGCGACCACTTCCACTACTACGTGCAGAACCCGGCCCTCACCGACCTCTCCATCGACGCCCCGCACCCCGGGCACGTAGTCCCCCACGGCGACCGCACCGCACTGTTCGCGGACGGCACCGGGGCGATCACCCTCATCGATCCCACCGCTCTGGCCGACGGTGACCTCGACATCCTCGAGGAGACCGCGACGGAGGCGCCGCACCACGGAGTGGCGGTGCCGCTGAGCGACGGCGGGCTGCTGCTGACCCAGGGCACCGAGGAAGCCCGCAGCACGGTCCAGGTGCTCGACGCCGAGGGGAACGTCACCGCGGAGACCACGGACTGCCCCGGCGTGCACGGCGAGGCCGCAGCCCAGCCCACCGAGTCCGGAGACGTGATCAGCCTGGGCTGCGAGAACGGCTCCGTGATCTACCGGGACGGAGAGTTCCACAAGGTCGCGATCGAGGGCGATTACCAGCGCTCGGGCAACCAGAAGGGTCACGAGAGCTCACCGATCGTGCTCGCGGACCACAAGGTCGAGGCCGATCCCGCCGATGGCAAGGAGCGGCCCACCGAGATCGCGCTGATCGACACCCGGGACGCCTCGATGCAGACCGTGGACCTGGGCTCGGAGTACTGGTTCCGCTCCCTGGACCGCGGCCCGGACGGCGAGGCCCTGGTGCTGACCACCGACGGCGAGCTGAACATCCTGGACCCCGAGACCGGTGAGATGCTCCACGAGGTCCCGGTTGCCCAGGAGTGGACCGAGCCCGACCAGTGGCAGGAGGCCGCCCCGATGATGGCCGTCGCCGACGGCACCGCCTTCGTCGTCGACCCGCAGTCGAAGGAGCTCACGATGGTGGACGTCGCCAGCGGGGAGATCTACCGCGAGCTCGAGCTGCCCGTGATCCCGCATGAGATCCAGGTCGCCACCGGCACCGCGTCGGGGGAGTACGAGGTGGCCCCGGGGGCCGATGAGCACGAGGACGTGGACGGCGCGGAGTCGTCCGACGGCGGCGGCGAGGAGCACGACCACGAGGGCGGTGACCACGAGGAGGACGACCACGAGGGGCACGACCACTGAGCAGCGTCGTTCAGCCCGCTGAGACGGGATCCGCCTCCCGCCGGCTCACCTCGATCACGGCCCCGCCCTCGACTTCGGCCTTCAAGTCGAAGGGGGCGGGGCCGTGATCGTCACCGGGCGGGGTCGACAGGAACGCGACGGGCACCGGCTCCTCGGCGGCGCTGATCCGCATCGTCAGCTGCTGCGGGGTCCGCTGGTCGGCCGCGGTGCGGTACCCGGGCCAGTACAGGCGGGAGCGGGCGGTGTCCTCTCGGACGGTGGCACGGTGCTGCCCGCCGGGCCGGAGCCGGCCTCCGGCGCCCGATTCGCCGGCGGTCGGGGCCGCGGGCGGCGCCGCTGCGGGGTCGAAGGCGACTGGATCATCGGTGCGGGGGAGGAGCCGGCCCATGAGCACGGTCGCGCCCAGGAGCACTCCGGCGATCGCCGGCACCCCGAGCAATGGTGAGCCGACCAGCAGCACCATGCCCAGCAGGACCACCGCGTGCGCCAGCAGCACGGCACTCACGCACACCGGAGCGGTGGTCCCCACCGCCGCGACCCAGCAGGCCACACGATCGTTCTCCGCACCGGGCCGCAGCCACCGCCAGGCCGCGGACACCTCGAGGAGCAGGGCGGCCAGGGCCATAGCCAGACCAGACGGGCGGGACAGCGCGAGGGTCGACCAGCCCGCGACCCACAGCAGCATGGAGGCCAGGAGCATCGGGGCGACCAGGCGCAGGAGCGCCGGGGACGCTGCCCGTCGACCGAAGGGTGCTCCCGGACCGGGAGGGCTCCTTCGCGGCACGGGTGAGCGTGGCACCGTCAGGGAAGCTGAGCGCCGCTCTGAGCAGCACCACGATGCCCGCGAGGACCGTGACCCTCAGATAGAGGCAGCGCGCCTGGGCCCACAGGTCGGTGCAGGTCGTGTCGTTGCAGTCGAAGGACGATTCCGGGGAGCCCCGAGTCGGCTCGCCCAGAACCCGACCACCAGCAGCACGGCGATTCCGGCGAGGACCAGCGCGACAGCAACGATGCCCAGGGCCGGGAGGTGTCGCAACGGGACGGGGCGGGGCATGCTCGCAACCTAGCCAACCGCCCGGGCACCTCCCGGTGCCCCAGCAGGACCTGCCCTGCTCGCTCACGAACTCGCCACGGAGACGGGACGTGCGGGCCGACGATGAGGTTGACACGGCCTGCTGTGCGCTGGCCGAGGAGCGAGTTGCGCGTTTTCCCGGGGGAGCGATTCCTGCAGCGGCTCGCCTCCAGCGGCAGGCCGGGAGAGGGGCAGGTTCAGGTATCGCGAGGCGGCCGTCGCTCTGGGAGGGCCTGAGCTGTGAAGTCGATAGGGAGCGGTACTCGGGCCTCGAGCGACTCCCATCGGAGCAGGTGCACCGCGGCGAGCCTGGTAAGGAAGTCCTCTTCGCCGATGCCCTCCACCCACTGCGGCTCTTCGATGCACAGCCGGGCCATCTCGGTGAAGAGCTCCAGCTGCTGCCAGAGATCCAGAGGGTGGTCCCCGTACGGACCTCGTGGGGTGTCCGAGAACCACTCCTCGACCGCCGCGCCCAGGTTGTTGAGCCTCACCGAGAGCGGAGGATGCGTCGAAGACCGGCCCTCGACGTCCCAGCCGCCATGGATGTGCGTAGCTGCGAGAAGCGCGATCACCGCGCCGAAGAGGGCGGCGTAGGCGTCCCCGGCCGAGGCGTCGTGTTCGAAGCGGTGGGCGATGATCGCCATGCTGGTGACATCGGCGTCGAGCTCCTGCTGCCAGTGTTCAGGAACCTCATCGCGCTCCTTCGAGAGTCGGCGGGCTCTGACACCGGCGAGGATCTCCTCGGCCTCGCGCCGTCGCCGGTGGGCGCCGCGGGAGGTGTGGGCGAGGACGTGGTGCGCTAGCTCATGGCCGACGATGAAGGTCTCCGCCGACGCGCGGAGGCGGTCTCGCTCCTCCGGCAGCCGTCCCGGCGCGAGGCGGGTGAGCCGCTGGTCTCCCAGGTGGATCAGCGAGGTGTCACGCCATAGCTCGGCCGCGTCCTGGAGATGCCGCCAGCTGGCCAGGAGAGCACCGTAGTCGGCGTCGGAATGATGCCGGAGCGGCATGTCGGCTCCACGGGTGATCCGACGTGCCACTGCATGTCGGAATTCGTCGAAGGCTGCGCCGTATTCATCGAGCACCCAGAGGTATTGGAGGTTGAGCTCCACGATGCCGCGACGGTCGTTGTTCCACGCGACGGCGTTCGCGTCGCCCAGCGGCGCGATCCCAACGAAGATGTTCCGACCGAGCCCTCTCCACTCCGCGGGCAGGAGGCTGACGAGCCGATTGACCACCTCGCTGATGGCGGGGCAGTTCGAATTCGTCGGTTCCCATTCCACCGCTGGACGGTTCTTCGGGGCGTCCCGCCAGGTCAACATCTCCGCCCGTGCGTCCGCGTCCTGCGCCGACTGGGCGAGCCAGGATGCCCAGTGCCACCAAAAGCTCCGGTCGCGGCGGAATCCGTACTCGTCCAGGAACGTGCCGCGGGAGTTCTTCAGCCTCCACATCGCCGCTCTCCTCGATGCTCGTGGTCCGAGAGCCGGCCGGGCTCAGAACCCCAGCTGATCCGCGCGGTCGATGATCGCCTCCGCGGTGGCGATGGTCTGGTCCACGTATGCCTCGCCGAACAGGCGCACGTGCGCGAGCAGGCCGAAGAGCAGGTGAGCGTGAAGATCCTGCTGCCAGTCCCCGGGCAGCGGGTGCTCGGCCTCGTAGCCCTCGAAGATCTCCTCGAGGAACGGAGCCCCGAACAGGGAGAGCATCGCGAGGTCCTCGAGCCGGTGCCCGCCGTGGGCGGCCGGGTCGATGAGGGTTGCGCCGTCCGCGGTCCACAGCACGTTGCCGGACCACAGATCACCGTGGACCCGGGCGGGCTCCTCCTCGCCCTGCCCGCTGACGCCGTCGAAGGCGCCGTCGGCGATGATGTCGATCGCCTCGTCCACGGTGTCGTGACCGTTGGCGCCGAGGGTGCGAGTGACGTTGTCGGCCAGGGGCCGCAGCCGATCATCGGCCCAGTACCCGGCGAAGTCCGCGTTCGGGGTGTTCGCGACGGCGAAGGGGCTCTCCAGCGGTCCGAACCAGGCGCCGTCGGTCGGGGTCCAGCCGAAGGCGGGCGCCCCGGCATCGTGCAGCCGGGCCAGCCCCCGGCCCAGCTCCCGCGCGGCCTCGGCCGTCGGCGGCACCGCCTCCAGGAGCGCCAGGCGCAGCGTCTTCTTCTCCTCCTCGAGCACCTCGACCACCGGTACGGCCTGCGGCTCTGCGAGCCAGCGAAGTCCTGCGGCCTCCGCCGCGACGTACCCGGTGGGGGCGTTGTCGGCATTCTTCACGAAGTCATCCATGGGCCTACCGTACGCAGAGTCGGTGCGGGCGGCGCCACTCACCGTGTCGCGGGGCACGATCCGGGCCCGACTCGGGTCTCGCCAGGGGCGTCAGGAGTCGATGCCGAGGGCGGCCGCCAGGGTGCCCCGCAGCACCGGGAGCACCCGCCGGTGCGCGGCGCGGGTGGCGGCGCGGGAGGCGACGTGGACCAGCATCGCGGTGCGCTCGTAGGCGGTCCACGCTCGCATCCGCTCCCGCAGCGAGGCCACATCGGCCACCGAGGCGGGCACCTCGCCGCGCGCACCGCGTGCCTGCACATAGGCGCCGACGAACTCCGTCACCTGCTCCTCGGTCATCGGCACGTACCAGGGCCCGCCGTGGACCGCGCCGCCGAGGGAGGAGAGGTCCCGGGCGGGGTCGTCCCCCTGGGCCCATTCGAAGTCGATGTACTGCACGCGCGGCAGGCCGGTCCCCTCGTCCCGGCCGTCCCACATGATGTTGGTCGCGCACAGATCTCCGTGGGCGAGCACGAAGCCGTCCAGCTGCCGGATCTGCCCCTCCACCGCCGCCACCACCTCGAGCGCGGACTCCAGCAGCGGGGACAGGCCGTGCTCCCGGATCGCGGCCCCGTGCTGCGCCTGCCAGGAGGCGACCTCGCCCTCGACCTCCGGCAGCAGGCGCTGCGGTCCGGCCGGCACCGCCGCCCACGGCTCCGGTCCCCGGCGCACCGGGCCCCGGCCGGGTGCGGTGACGGTGTGCAGGTGCGCCAGGTGCTCGGCGTGGGAGCGCAGATGCGCCTCGGTCCAGGCGCTCGGCGCCACCGCGCTGCCGGGCACCTCCGTGGTCACCACATAGGGGTGGCCCAGCGCGCTGGTCTCCGCCTCGGCGTGGACGGCGACCGGTTCCGGGCCCACTCCCGCCGGGAGCATGCCCAGGGCGGCGATCTCCCGGTCGAGGTCCCGGTGCAGCTCGTCCGGGGCGACGTGCGGGATCCGCACGATCAGGGGCGCACGCTCCCGGGGGATCACCCGCCAGGCGGCGAAGCGCTCGCCGACGCCCGCGAGCTCGACACGGACCGGACCGGAGAGCACCGCGGGCGGGGCCATGGCGCCGGTGCGCCAGGCGTCGACCAGCTGTTCGCCCATCGCGGGCGAGACGGGGTCCAGCAGCGCCGGGGGCAGATCGGTCCGACGTGGGGCCATCATCGCTCCTGTCCGTGGGGATCCCGATCCTATCGAGAGGCCGTCGCCGCCGCAGCGACGGCCGGCTCGGTACGATCGTCCGGCGTCCCCCTCGGAGCCGTTGCCGCGGGGCACGCCCCCGGGCCGTCGCGCCCGGCCGCCCCGTCGATGAAGGACACCCCATGGATCTCGTACTGCTCGCCGTCGTCGTGGGCGTCGGCGTGGGGATCGTGGTGGGCGCCCTCGGCGCCGGCGGAGGGATCCTCGCCGTCCCCGTGCTGGTGTTCCTGCTCGGCATGCCTGCCCACTCGGCGACCGCATCCAGTCTGGTCATCGTGCTGATCACGGCCCTGGCGAGCCTGCCGCACCATGCGCGCCGGAAGAACGTGGACTGGCGCAACGGCCTGGTGTTCGCGGGGGTGTCCGTGGTCGGCGCGGTGGTCGGATCCCGCCTTTCGGCACTGGTGCCCGCGCAGCTCCTGCTGACCCTGTTCGGGGTGATGCTGGTGGCGGTCGCGATCGTGATGCTGCGTCGCGCCCTGCGCACCCGCGCCCAGGAGCGGGCCGAGGAGCGGGCCGAGGCCGGCCGGTCGTCCGCCGGCGAGGACGACAGCGCCGCCGAGGCGAGCGGGCCGGACGTCGACGGGCCGGAGAGCATAGATCCCGAACCCGACGCGGAGGAAGCCACCGAGCCCGCCACCACCCACGATGATCCCGTGCTCGACCAGCCCGGCCCCGACATGGTCGAGGGGGCCGACGGGATCCGCCACCACCACGGCGAGCCCGAGATCCCC
>JAKDUN010000142.1 GCA_030457675.1 Brachybacterium sp.
GACTGCACGATTTTAGGCACGGGGGTGCACCAGGTCAACGTCTCAGCGCTTCTGCAGCCCGGTTGTGGCCGGATTCTCACTCGGCGTCGGCGTTTCGCGCCCTCTCCGCTCGAGATCCGGGTCCAGAAGCGCGCGGGCCCGGAGCGAGTCGGGAACGAGTCGGGGAGAGGTCGGGGAGAGGAGGACCTCATCGGGCGTTGTCCACATCCTTGATCCACAATACAGAAGCTATTGTGGAAAACTGTTCCGACCGCCCGCTCGACCTCAAGGGAGTGACCTGATGAACGAGGCGAACGCCGACGCGATCTGGGAGCGCACGCTCCAGACCCTGCGCCGTGACGACACCGTGTCGCAGCGGGTCATCGCCCTGCTCACCCTCTCCCGACTGATGGCCGTGGTGGCGGACACCGCGCTGGTCGCAGCGCCGTCCACCTCGGCGAAGGAGCTGTTCGAGCACCGGATCGCCAGCTCCCTGAAGGCCGCACTGACCGAGGCCACGGGGCGCGACATCCGCTTCGCGGTCACCGTCGACGAGTCGCTGCTGCTCGAAGGGGACTCCGACGGACCGGCCTCCCCACCCCTGACCTCGCACTCCGCATCCAGCAGTGCACATCCTGTGGACAATGCTGTGGACAACGCCCCCCAGGATGTCCACACCGCACCGTTCCGCCGGGACGATGGCTCTGTCCTTCCCTCGAGCGAGGAGCTGGGACGAGCCGCGATGCCCCGCAGCGGCTCCGCCGGCTCCCCGAGCGTCGTCTCCGGAGCCGAGCGCTTCGCCACCCACCGTGACTACCGCGGCCGTGCCGCCGATGACCCCAGTGCCTACGCCGGCCTCTCGGCCCTCACCGGGTCCTCGGCACCCTCGCCCGGCCCGGCTCCCCGCCGACAGAGCAGCGTCGCGGAGGGGACGATCGTTGAAGATTCGCGGCTGAACAGCAAGTACACCTTCGACACCTTCGTGATCGGTTCCTCGAACCGCTTCGCGCAGGCCGCGGCCTCCGCGGTCTCCGAAACCCCGGCCAAGGCCTACAACCCGCTGTTCATCTACGGCGGCTCGGGCCTGGGCAAGACGCACCTGCTGCACGCGGTGGGCCACTACGCCCAGAGCCTCTACCCCGACGTGGTGGTGCGGTACGTGAACTCCGAGGAGTTCACCAACGAGTTCATCAACTCGGTGCAGTCCGGTCAGTTCGGCAAGGCGCAGGAATTCCAGCGCCGCTACCGGGACATCGACATCCTGCTGATCGACGACATCCAGTTCCTGCAGCGGGCGCCGGAGACGATGGAGGCGTTCTTCCACACCTTCAACACGCTCTACAACTCGGACAAGCAGATCGTGATCACCTCTGACCTGCCGCCGAAGGAGCTCGGCGGGTTCGAGGACCGCATGCGCTCCCGCTTCGAGATGGGGTTGATGACCGACGTCCAGCCGCCGGACCTCGAGACCCGCATCGCGATCCTGCGCAAGAAGGTCGCGCAGGAGAACACCGGTGAGGTCCCGCGCGACGTGCTCGAGTACATCGCCTCGCATATCGCCACCAACATCCGCGAGCTCGAGGGGGCGCTGATCCGGGTGCAGGCGCTGCATTCGCTGTCTCGGCAGCCGATGGACGTGACCCTTGCCGAGAGCGTGCTGAAGGATCTGCTCTCCCACGACGACGGCGCCCAGATCACGGCGCCCACGATCATCGCCCAGACCGCGACCTACTTCGGCCTCTCGGTCGAGGAGATCGTGGGCACCGGTCGGTCACGGCGACTGGTCTCGGCCCGACAGATCGGCATGTACCTCTGCCGCGAGCTCACGGACATGCCCCTGATCAGGATCGGTGACGAGTTCGGCGGCCGCGATCACACCACCGTGATGCATGCCAACAAGAAGATCAGCGAGCTGATGAAGGAACGGCGAGCGATCTTCAACCAGGTCACCGAGCTCACGGCCCGGATCAAGAGCTCGAGCTCCGCGACTCGTCAGTGACCGTCCGCCGGGCGGTGACGCTGTCAGAACGGCGCGGAGTGCCTGATGTCGGGCCGTTCTTGTCAGTCTGAAGAACAATGCTGGTCAGGACGGAGTTCTCCCCAATTGTGGATAACTCTGTGGACACTGTGGAATGACAAGCGCTCACGCAGGAGTCGATGTGCACGGACGAATGACAGGAAACGAGCGCTTCTGCGCTGTCATGCACAGTCGGCCCACGTCGCTCTGTGAGTCCTCCCCGTTCCGTCCACGATGATGGTGATCCGTACGACCTGCAGTGATGACACTTATCCACGAGATCCACAACCGTGATGAGGAGGACTGTCAGTACTTGCTCGGCGGTGGTGTGGACGGGGAAGGGTGCTCGGGAGCGATCGCAGATCGTGTCATTCGGGTGCGGGGGAGCGAGCGGATTCCTCGACGAGGAGGGGATCGGCTGCTCGGATCGGTGCGGGTTCGTGGCGTCTGCGCGTGAGTCGGGCGGTGCCTGCGGGCGTCGGAAGTCAAGTTCCCTCCCCGGTGTGTCGGCGGCAGCTGCTGGGAACCGATACGCTGTGCACCGTTCGACCACGCCGCTGGACGGTGTGGTCGCCCTGTTCTGTCATTCGACCACTGCGAAGGAGTGGCAACGGTGAAGTTCCACCTCGATCGCGGCGTCCTGGGCGACGCCGTCTCCTGGGCCACCCGAACCCTCCCCGTCAGGCCGGCGATGCCGATCCTGCAGGGCGTACGGATCATCGCCGATGCCGGCGGAGAGCTGCAGCTCTCGACGTTCGACTACGAGGTCAGTGCCCAGATCAGGCTCGAGGCCGAGGTCGAGCAGCCCGGCGAGGTCCTGGTCCAGGGTCGGATGCTCTCGGATATCGTGCGAGCCCTGCCGAACAAGGACGTCTCGATCGCACTGGAGGGCACCAAGCTCCAGGTCCGTTGCGGCAGCGCCCGCTTCGCCCTGGCCACCCTCCCCGTCGAGGAGTACCCGCAGCTGCCGACCATGCCGCCCGTGGCCGGCTCCGTTGCGGCCGACGTGTTCGCCGAGGCGATCTCGCAGGTCACCGTCGCGGCGTCGAAGGACGACACCCTCCCGCTGCTGACCGGCGTGAAGGTCGAGATCAGCGGCGAGACCATGACGCTGATGTCGACCGACCGCTATCGCCTGGCGCTGCGCGAGCTGACCTGGAACCCCACCACTCCCGGCACCGAGCTCACCGCCCTGGTGCGCGGCCGCACCCTCCATGAGGTCGCCCGGTCCCTGGCCACCGGCGGCGGCGTCGAGATCGCTCTGTCCGAGGACGACTCTGCGACTCTGATCGGCTTCGAGGCCGGCGGCCGCCGTACCACCTCGACCCTGGTCGACGGCGAGTACCCGCCGGTCAGGCGCCTGTTCCCGGACACCTCCGCGATCACCGCGGTCGTCTCCACCGCCGCCCTGGCCGACGCAGTCAAGCGCGTCTCCCTGGTCGCCGAGCGCAACACCCCGGTGCGGCTGTCCTTCACCGAGGGGCAGGTCGCACTCGAGGCCGGCGCCGGTGACGACGCCCAGGCCAGCGAGGTCCTCGAAGCGCATCTGACGGGCGAGGACCTGGTGGTCGGCTTCAACTCCGGATTCCTGCTCGACGGCCTCGGCGCCCTGGGCACCGATTTCGCCCGCCTCACCTTCACCGACTCGATCAAGCCGTCGGTGATGACCGGCCAGGACTCGCTCGAGGGGGACCCCGACTCCTCGTACAAGTACCTGATCATGCCGATGCGGATCTGAGGGAGGGAGAGCTCCCTCCGTGCAGCTGACCGCACTCGACCTCACCGACTTCCGGTCCTACCCCCGGCTGAGCCTCTCGTTCCAGCCCGGTATCACCGTGCTCGTCGGCCAGAACGGCCAGGGCAAGACCAATATCGTCGAAGCCCTCTGGTACCTCGCGACGCTGTCCAGTCATCGGGTCCCGCACGACGCGGCTCTCGTGCACCGCGGGGAGAGCACCGCGATCATCCGCGCCGGCTTCGTGCGTGCCGGTCGGCCCCTGCAGGTCGACCTCGAGATCACCCCGGGCAAGGCCAACCGAGCCCGGCTGCAGGGGCAGAACGTCTCCCGGCTGCGGGATCTGCTCGGCGAGGTCCGGGCGGTGCTCTTCGCCCCCGAGGACCTGGGCCTGGTCAAGGCCGATCCCGAGGGGCGACGGCGCTTCCTGGACGAGCTGCTGTTCGAGATCGCTCCCCGCTTCGCCTCCGTCAAAGCTGACTACGACCGGGTGCTCAAACAGCGCGGCAACCTGCTCAAGCAGATGCGCTCCATGCGTCGCGGCGGCAGCGGTCGCAGCGTGGCCGGCCTGGATCCGGCCGATTCCGCGGCCTCGACGCTCGAGGTCTGGGATCAGCAGCTGGCCCGGTTCGGCGCCGAGCTGCTGCGCGCCCGGCTCCATCTGGTCAACCGGCTGACTCCGCATCTGGGGTACTCCTATCTGCGGGTATCGACCGACGAAGGCGCCGACCCGGGCCTCGACCTGCCCCCTGACCAGCGCGGTGAGGTGAACTCCCCGGCCTCGATCCGCTATCGCTCCTCGGTGTTGGACGAGCTGGAGGCGCCGGCCGGCTCCCTGCCCGGGACTCGCGAGATCCAGGACGCGATGCTGGAGATGCTGGCAGCCGGTCATGACGACGAGATCGATCGCGGCGCGACCCTGACCGGCCCGCACCGCGACGACATGGAGATCCGCCTCCACGACTTCCCGGCGAAGGGCTATGCGAGCCACGGCGAGTCCTGGTCGCTCGCCCTCGCGCTGCGTCTGGCCTCCTACGACCTGCTGCGGCTCGAGGAGGGAGACCTGGGCGACGGCGAGCCGATCCTCATCCTCGACGACGTCTTCAGCGAGCTCGACACCCGCCGCCGCGAGCGCCTGGGCCGGATCGTCACGGACGCCTCCCAGGTCCTGATCACCACCGCGAACGACACCGACATCCCGGACTCCCTCGACGGGGAGATCCACGTGATCGAGGTCAGCCTTGGTGACGCGGTCCCCCGCGGAAGCGGATCACGGTCATGACCAGGAAGGACGGATCCGGAACCGGCCACGGCGGACCGGTCCGGCCGGCGCTCGCCAACCCTTACGATCTGGGCACCTGGTCAGCCTCGGGCGCCCCGGCGGACGAGGCATTGGAGACGCAGCGGCGGCCGACGGAGAATCGACCGGCGAAGGCCCAGCCGGCGGAGCGCAGAGATCCCCCCTCCACCGGCGAGGTGCTCTTCGATCCACCGGAGCTGCCTGCCGCCGCGGACCCCTTCGAGCTGGCACGGCGCACTGTGAACCGCTCACGGGCGGCCGCCCGAGACCGCGGACTCTTCCCGATCTCTGCGAAGACACAGGCCAGGGACGTGAGGGATCGTTCCGGACGGGCCCCTGGCTATTCCGGATCCCGCCCCGATCCGCGGGACCCCCAGGGAATCGAGAACGTGCTGAAGAAGGTGCTGGGCAACCTCGGTTGGAATGCCGGGATGAGCGCCGGGCGAGTGCTGGAGGAATGGGATGACATCGTCGGCGAACGACTCGCGACCCACTGTCGTCCGGTCTCTTTCGACGAGGGCGTGCTGGTGGTCAGTGCTTCCTCCTCGGCCTGGGCCGCACAGCTGCGGATGCTCACCCCGCAGCTGATCACCGCGATCGAGGAGCGCGTCGGCTCGCACGTCATCTCCAAGCTGACGGTGACCGGCCCGGCCGCCGCCCAGCGCAGCTGGAAGAAGGGCCGTCGCACCGTGACCTGGCGCGGCCCCCGGGATACCTACGGCTGAGCGACGTGCCCCGAGATGTGAGCCGCCGTTCATACGACGTCATCGCCGAGCCGCCTCCTGCTACGGTGAACCCAGACGAGCTGATGCAGCTCGCGTGCACTGGGGTCGGTGAAATTCCGAGCCGGCGGTGATAGTCCGCGACCCGATGGCCTCTGGCTCTCGGCTGACCAGGTGGAACTCCTGGACCGACGGTCAGAGTCCGGATGGGAAGCGCACGCGAACGACGTCCTCGGGCGCACCGTCGCCGCGCACCCGTTGCGCCGCATGGTCACTCCCGGGTGAAGTCGTTCCCGTACACCTCTCTCCCTCCGGGTCCGCGAGCAGCGGAGTGGAGGAGAGACCATGCTGGATGCTGCCGAGGGCCGAGCCCTGCGCCGTGCCCTCGAGATCGCGGCCGACCCCGCAGTGCCGCTGGGTCCGAATCCTCGGGTGGGATGCGTGCTGCTGAGCCCGGCCGGAGAGGTCCTCGCCGAGGGCCACCACCGCGGTGCCGGCACCGCTCACGCCGAGGCCGACGCCCTCGCCCAGGCCGCTCATGCCCGATCCGACGGAGCCACCACCGTGCTGACCGGGGGCACCGCCGTGGTCACCCTCGAACCCTGCGCCCACGTGGGTCGCACCGCGCCCTGCGCCGACGCCCTCATCGAGGCCGGCATCGGCCGGGTCGTCATCGCCCACCAGGATCCGAATCCCGTCGCCACCGGTGGCATCGCGCGACTGCGCGAGGCCGGCATCGACGTCGAACTGGATGTACCTGAGGAGCTCGCGGCCGCCGCGGCCATGGTGAATCGCGGCTGGGAGCACGGATTGCAGCACGCCCGCCCCCTGGTCACCGCCAAGGTCGCCCTCACTCTCGATGGACGCGCCGCCGCCGCGGACGGCACCAGCCAGTGGATCACCGGCCCGGCCGCCCGTGAGGAGGTCCACCTCCTGCGCACCACCTGCGACGCCGTGCTGGTGGGCACCGGCACCGCCCGCGCCGACGACCCCACCCTGACCGCCCGTCGGCCCGACGGGACACTGCATCCGCGCCAGCCGCTGCGCGCCGTCATGGGCACCGGCACCGCTCCCTCGCTCCCCGAGGTCGACGGGGCAGGGGAGGAGGTCCGCCTGCTCACCCATGACCCGTCGGCCGCCCTGGGGGTGCTGTTCGACCGCGGCATCCGGCACGTGCTGGGCGAGGGCGGTCCCCTCGTCACCGCCGCTTTCCTGCGCGCCGAGCTGGTGGACGAGTTGATCGTCCACCTCGCCCCGACGCTGCTGGGCGCCGGGCGACCCGCGGTCGAGGACCTCTCCATCTCCACCCTCGCGGACCGCCTCGACCTCGACCTCACCGGTGTCGCCCCCTTACCCGCCCCGGGTGGTCCCACCGCCCTCCGCCTCCCCCGCCACCCCCCCCGGCCCCCCGCCTGACCAGGAACGCCCCCCATGGTCCCCC
>JAKDUN010000143.1 GCA_030457675.1 Brachybacterium sp.
CGCAAGGCTCCGGCCGGACTGGTGGCGGCGGCTCGGTCGTCCCGGCGAGGAGGGCTCGGCCGTATCAGCGGTGGCGGCCCGGCCGACGCGGGCAGCGGGGTCTCGGTACCCTGAACGGATGCACCGGCGAGGACAGCGGGCCTCGGACGTCCCGGGTCCCGGCAGCAGCACCGCGGGCGCGGAGAGCACTGCTCCGCGGCCCGGGCCGTCGCGACGGCAGCTGCTGCGCGGTGCAGGGGCCGTCGCCGCGCTCGGTGCTGTCGGTGCGGGGTCACTCGCCGCGCGAGAGCTGTCGCAGCCCGAGGTCGATCCGCGCACCGTGATCCCCCTGTGGTCCGAGACCGTCGCCTACGACGCCGGCGGCACCCGGACGCTCGTCGGTGGGCGCGGAGACGAGCTCGACCTGCAGCCCCGCACTCGACTCGCCGCGGACCTGCCGGAGGCCTCCGCCGTGCGGCAGCGTGCCGCGGAGTTCGACGAGGGCACCGCGACCTGGCGGGACAGGCTCGCGGAGTCCCTCCCGCAGGAGCCGCTGCTGCACGATCTCGCCGCCTCCGCGCTGGAGGATCTCTGGGTCCTCGGCGACGCGCTGCCCGCCCCCGTCGCGGGCTGGAGCCCCTCCTGGCGGTACCTCTGGCCACGCGATGCCGCCTTCTGCGCGGTGGCCCTGGCCCGGGTGGGCCACCTCGACCACGCGGTGGAGGTGCTGGCCCATCTGCAGTCCCTCCAGGACTCCGAGGGTTGGTTCGAGGCTCGATACGAACCCGGCACGGACCGGGCTCCGGATCGCAGGCAGAGACAGTTCGATGGCACCGGCCTGCTGCTGTGGGCGACGGCCGACGTGGCAGCGACGGCGGGGCTCGCCGACGAGGGGCGACAGGAGCGAGTCCGGGAGCGTCTGGCCCCACTGATCACCGTGTCCGTGGATGCGCTGCGCTCGGAGACGCAGGACGGCGCCGGGATGCCTCCGGTCTCCCCCGACTACTGGGAGGTGCGAGAGCGCTCGGTGACCCTCTGGACCATGGCCTCGACCCTGGCGGGGCTGCGTGCGGGGGTGCTCCTGACTGCGGAGCAGGAGGTGCGCCGGGCCGCCGACACCTTCGCCCTCCTGCTGGAGGGCACCTTCGGGCGCACCGGCTTCCAGCGCTATCGCGCCGGCGGCGGCGCCGACTCCGCGCGGGTGCTCATGGACGCCACTGGCTGCCACGGCCTGGTGCCGCCCGCGCAGCTAGCGGCGCTGCGGCGCGAGCTGGCCCGCCCCGGCGGGGGGATCGCCCCGGGCGCCTCCTGGCGCGAGGACGGGGTGAGCTGGACCCCCTCGACCAGCCTGCTGGCCCTCGCCCTCGCCCGTGCCGGGCAGCACGGGGCCGCGATCGAGATCCTCCGCTGGCTCGCCGAGCACCGCACGGAGGCCGGCTCGCTGCCGGAGAAGGTGCTCTTCGACGGGCGACCGGCGGAGGTGGCGCCGCTGGCCTGGACCGCGGCGAACACGGTGCTCGCGCTCGATGCGCTCGCCAACGGCTGAGCGCGCGCGGCGCCTGGCGAGGGTGCGCTGCGTTGCCGCTCATCGTGCGTTTAGGACCTATGCGGCGCATGGTCATCGGTCCTCAGCCCAGAATGGACGAGAGCCCGGCGGTCGTGGCACAGAAACAGGCGCAGCCGCAGGCGCTCAGAACAGGATGGTGGTGAGCTCGCCGACCTGGCGGAAGCCGGAGGCGGCATAGGCACGCCGGGCCGGCTCGTTGAAGTCGTTGACGTAGAGCGAGACCTGCGGGGCATGATCACGCTGGACCAGGTGCACCAGCTCGGCCATGCCCGCCCGGCCCAGGCCACGGCCCCGCTGATCGGGGCGGACCCAGACCCCGTGGATCTGGGCGACCGGTCCGAACAGAGCCCCGACGTCGGCCTTGAACAGCACCTCACCGTCCTCGACGACGACATAGGTGCGGCGGCGACGGATCAGATCCGCGATGCGCGCCCGATAGGAGCGGCCGCCGTCCCCGGCGACCGGGTCCACGCCCACCTCCTCGCGGAACATGGCGACGGCGGCGGGGAACACAGCGGCCTCCTCCCCCGGGACAACGGCGCGCAGACCGACCGGCGCATGCCGCGGGACCGCGGCCGGGTCGTCGGCCAGCAGCAGAGGCTGGCTCCAGCGGTACTCCCGCACCTCGGCGCCCCACACCTCCGCCAACGTCTGCCAGAGGATCTCGACCGCGTGGCGGTCGCCGACCACCGAGCTGGAGCGTCGCGGTCGGGATGCCTGGTGCCGTCCGAAGTCCACCAGCGATCGGTCGGTAGCGGACATCGGCGCGAGATTCACCCCGTGCCACAGCAGTCCCTCGGGGCTCTGCTCCTCCCCGGCCAGGGAGAACTCCTGGGGCAGGGAGGCGGAGCGCCTGAGCTCGCGCAGGCGCGCGCCGGCCAGGGCGTTGGTGACCGGATCGATCAGCGCGAGGGCGAGGGCGGCCTCATGGCCGCCGGAGCGGACCGCTCGGACCCGCCCACCGCGCCGGAACACCCCTGCTCAGCTCACGGAGACGGACGGGGCACCGGAGGAGGCTTCCTCATCCATCTCGGCCGCGATCCGGTTCGCCTCGGACAGCAGGGTCGGCACGATATCCGCCTCGGGGACGGTCCTGATGACCTCTCCCTTGACGAAGATCTGGCCCTTGCCATTGCCGGAGGCGACGCCGAGATCGGCTTCGCGGGCCTCGCCCGGACCGTTGACGACGCAGCCCATCACCGCGACGCGCAACGGCACTTCGAGGTGCTTGAGCCCCTCGGTGACCTCGTCGGCGAGCTTGTAGACGTCCACCTGGGCACGGCCGCAGGAGGGGCAGGAGACGATGTCGAGCTTGCGGGGCTTGAGGTTCAGCGACTGCAGGAGCTGGTTGCCGACCTTGACCTCCTCGACCGGCGGAGCGGAGAGCGAGACCCGGATGGTGTCACCGATGCCCTCGCCAAGCAGGATGCCGAAGGCGACGGAGGACTTGATCGTGCCCTGGAAGGCGGGGCCCGCCTCGGTGACGCCCAGGTGCAGCGGCCAGTCGCCCGCTTCGGAGAGCTGACGGTAGGCCTGGACCATGATGATCGGATCGTTGTGCTTGACCGAGATGCCGAAGTCGTGGAAGTCGTGCTCCTCGAAGAGGGACGCCTCCCACTTCGCGGAGGCCACCAGCGCCTCGGGGGTGACCCGGTCAGCGGTCATCATGCGCTGGTCGATGCTGCCGGCGTTCACGCCGATGCGCAGGGCGGTGCCGTGGTCCTTGGCAGCCTTGGCGATGTCCCCCACCTGGTCGTCGAAGCGGCGGATGTTGCCCGGGTTCACCCGCACCCCGGCGCAGCCGGCCTCGATCGCGGCGAAGACGTACTTGGGCTGGAAGTGGATGTCGGCGATCACCGGGATCGGGGACTTGGCGGCGATCGCGGCCAACGCGTCGGCGTCCTCCTGGCGGGGGCAGGCGACGCGCACGATGTCGCAGCCCGCAGCGGTCAGCTCCGCGATCTGTTGCAGGGTCGCGTTGATGTCGTGCGTGGGGGTGGTGGTCATCGACTGCACCGTGATCGGTGCGTCGCCACCCACATACAGAGAGCCGAGCTTGACCTTGCGGGTCTTCCGCCGGGGGGCGAGCACCGGCGGCGGCTGCTTGACGGACGGGATACCGAGGCTCACAGAAGTCACCCCTCCATTATGGACTCCCGAGCCGGGGGTTGCGAGGCGAGGTGTGACACCTCCACCGCTCCTGCACGACGACCACAGTTCCTGCACGGCCGCGGTGGCGCGCGCCACCCCGGCCCAGAGGGCGTCAGGGGCGAGTCAGGGGAACAGGGTGATGGGTGCGACGATGTCCGCATACAGCAGCAGGACCGTCATCACGATGAACACCAGCGCCACCACATTGGTGACCGGCAGCATGCGGGACATGTCCACCGGACCGGGATCGGGCCGGCCCCGCAGCCGGGCGAGGAACCGGCGGGCGCCCTCATGCAGCGCCCCGGCGACGTGTCCGCCGTCCAGGGGCAGCAGCGGGATCAGGTTGAACACGAACAGCGCCATGTTCAGCGAGGCGAGCATCGAGATCATCGTGCCCGCCTTCTCCCGCAGCTCGAAGCCGGGCTGCTCGGCGGCGGCGACCTCACCGGCCAGACGCGAGACGCCCACCACGCCGAGCGGGCCGTTCGGGTCCCGTTCGGCGTCGCCGAAGGCGGCCTGGCCCACCTCCCACAGGCGCACCGGGAGAGTGAGCACCAGCTCCCCGGTCCGGGTGAAGGCCGACCAGGTCATCTCCGGAACCTTCGTCGGGGACTGCCGCACCAGGTCCGGGGTGCCGGAGACGCCGAGGAATCCGACCTGCTCGGTGACCAGGCTCCCCTCGGCGTCACGCACCGCGGCACCGTCCTCGTCGAGCGCCGGGCGGGCGTCGACCACCATGGTGGCCTCCAGCGGGATCGTCTCCCCCTCGCGCTCGACGACGATCTCGACGGTGCGGTCCTCAGCGCCGCGCACCGCGGTGGTGACGTCCTGCCAGCGGTGGATCTCATGGCCGTCGATCACGCGCAGGGTGTCGCCGGGCAGGATGCCCGCTGCGAGAGCGGGAGCGGGCTCACGGCCTGCGCAGCCGACGTCGGCCGGAGCATCCGCGGGGACCACGCACTCGGAGACCGCCTGCACGGTCGGGGTCACCGCCGGCAGGCCGATGCCGCTGACCAGCACCACCATCAGCGCCACGGAGATCAGCAGGTTCATCAGCGGGCCACCGAGCATCACCACCAGCTTCTTCGGCACCGGGAGGGCGACGAAGGTGCGGTGGGCATCCTCGGGTCCGTACAGGGAGGACTCGTACTGCTTCGCCTCCTCGGACAGCTCCGTCATCTGCTGGAGCAGGCCGGTGGAGTCCTCGCGGATGGTGCCCGGGGGCTCCCCCTTGTGCGGCGGATACATGCCGATCATCCGGATGTACCCGCCCAGCGGGATCGCCTTGATCCCGTACTCGGTCTCCCCGCGGGTGCGAGAGAAGACGGTGGGGCCGAAGCCGACCATGTACTGGGTGACCCGCACCCCGAACAGCTTCGCGGGCACCAGGTGTCCCACCTCGTGCAGGGCGATGGAGACGGCGAGCCCCAGGGCGATCATCAGGATGCCCAGCGCGAACAGCAGCACGGCTCAGCGCTCCATGGAGGTGATCAGCTGCCGGGCGGCCCGGCGTGCCCAGGCCTCGACGGCAAGCAGGGACTCCACCCCGTCGGCCGGCAGGGCACGGGGCCGCTGCGGATGCTCCAGCACGGCGCGGATCAGTGCGGTGATCCCCAGGAAGCCGAGGTCACCGGCGAAGAAGGCCTCCACGGCCTCCTCGTTGGCGGCATTGAAGACGGCCATCGCCCCGCCGCCCTCACGGTGAGCGGCGCGGGCGAGCTCGATCGCCTCGAAGGTGTCCTCGTCGACCGGCTCGAAGGTCCAGGACTGGGCGGCGCGGAAGTCCAGTGCCGTGGCGAGTCCGGGGAGCTTCTCGGGGTGGGCCAGCGCCCAGCCGATGGCATGACGCATGTCCGGCGGGCTCGCCTGCGCGATGGTGGAGCCGTCCACCAGCGTGACCATCGAGTGCACGATCGACTGCGGGTGGACGACCACCTGCACCCGGTCCTCGGGCAGGTCGAACTGGAAGCAGGCCTCGATCACCTCGAGCGCCTTGTTGACCAGGGTGGCGGAGTTGGTGGTGATGACCCGGCCCATGGACCAGGTGGGATGGGCCAGGGCCTGCTCCGGCGTGACGGCGGCCAGCTGTTCGCGGCTGCGGCCGCGGAAGGGACCCCCGGAGGCTGTGACCACCAAGTGGTCGATCTGGTCGTGACGCACGCCGGCCAGCGCCTGCGCGATCGCGGTGTGCTCGGAGTCCACGGGCAGGATCTGGCCCGGTGAGGCGGTGTCGGTGACCAGGTGCCCACCGACCACCAGGGACTCCTTGTTGGCCAGGGCGAGCCGGGCTCCGGAGGCGAGCGTGGCGAGAGTGGGCAGCAGGCCGACGGAGCCGGTGATGGCGTTCAGCACCACGTCCCCGTCACCGAGGGATCCGGCGAGGTCGACCACGGCGTCCGCTCCGGCATCGAACTGCGGAGCGCTGAGGCCCTCCCCGCGGCAGCTGCGCCGCACGGCCGCCGCCACGTCGTCGGCCCGTGCGGGGTCGGAGACGACCACGCGCTCGGGTCTATGGGCGAGGACCTGCTCGGCGACGAGCGCGGGCCGGGTGCCGCCCACGGCGAGGCCGTACAGCCGGGCGACCTCGGGGAATCGGGTGAGGACGTCCAGGGCCTGGGTGCCGATGGATCCGGAGGCGCCCAGCAGGGCGAGCCGACGCTCGGGGGTGCCGGTCACGGCACGGAGGCCATCACGTCCGCGACATGATCGAGGTAGACGTCGACCACGGCCTCCCGGTAGCCGTCCGGGCCGCGGCGGCGGCCGAAGGCGGCACGGCGGACGTCATCGACGCTCATCGGGTGGCCATCGGTGAAGTAGGAGACGAGCTGGTCGCACAGGCCGTCGACGTCGGCCTTGTCATAGGCCGGCTCGCCCTGTGCGGCCGGGGCGAAGCGATCCCCGGCAGGGCGCTCCAGCCGTTCCTTGAGCACCTCGGCGCGCTCGGTGAGCTTCGCGACCCACACCTCCTCGCCGTGCTCGGCGACGGAGTCGTCCCGGGCCTGCAGAGCGAAGGCGTCGGAGAGCCGGTCCAGTGCCTCGTCGACCACGCGCATGTCATATCCGCCGCGCTCCGTACCGAAGCTGGCCGCCGTGATGTCACCGCCGGTGAACGAGGGGTCACGCCCCTCGTAGGCGGTGCGGGCGCGGGAGAGGAACTCGTCGACCTCGCGCATGTCATATCCGACGCTGAAGCGCGAGACACGCTCGAACGATGTGCTCACCAGTGGATCCTTCCTCGGTGCTGTCGGTGTCCCACTGTAGCGGCGTGGGCCGTGTTGATCAGGGACGTGGACGGACGTATTCAGCCGTGCTTCAGCTCCCCGACGCGGCGACGGCCTCGACGCGCGCGATGCGCGCCTCGCGGTCCTCGCGGTGCTCATCGGTCTCGATGACCTCTGCGGCGAGCTGGCCGCAGGCACCGTCGATGTCCGAGCCGCGGGTGTCGCGGATCGTGGCCGAGATCCCGTTGTCGCG
>JAKDUN010000144.1 GCA_030457675.1 Brachybacterium sp.
ACGTTCTCGGCGGTCTGGCCCATGGCGATGTAGGCGTCGGGCAGCTCGCCGTCCTCGCGCGGGTCGTGCCAGGGGGCGGGGATCTCGCGGGTGGCGCGCTGCGCGGTCCGCTCCCAGGCGGTCTGGAACAGCGGGTCGCGGGAGTCCTCCTCCATGAGCTTGCCGGTGCTGGCCGAGATCGACTCGACACCCGCGGAGATCACGGCGCGGGCCTCGCCGGAGACGATCGCGTGGAAGGCCGCACGGGTGGTCTGGATCGAGGAGGCGCAGAAGCGGGTCACGGTCGCGCCGGGCACGGTGTCCAGGCCGAGGCGGACCGCGACGGTGCGGGCGAGGTTCCCGCCCTGCTGGCCCTCGGGGATCGCGCAGCCCAGCTGGAGGTCGTCGATCGTGGTGGGGTCCAGCTGGGGCACCTGGTCCAGTGCCGCCTGGATCATCTGACCCGCGAGATCGTCGGGGCGGATGTCCTTGAGCGAGCCCTTGCGGGCGCGGCCGATGGGTGAGCGGGCGGTGGCGACGATGACGGCCTCGGGCACGAGGGTTCTCCTTCGACGGCGATGTCTGGGGCGGTTGCCGACCGGGGGCGGCGGAACGCACGATACCCGGCATTCCTGATACTACGGGTTGCAGATACCTCGGGGGAAGCGGGCCCGTCGGCTCCTGTCCTCCGGACTTCCCTGAACCCGCCGATGCGCTGGGCGCCTGCCCCAGCCCCGCTCCCGCACGCCGGCGCGCCCCTGCGCGCCCCTGCACTGGGCCCTCGATGTCCTCGAGGCGGAGGAGCTCGCGCTCGAGCGGATGGACCATGGGGAGTCCTCCCCGGTCTCCTCTCCCCGGGGATTCCTCCCCATCGCGGCGCGAGGGGCCCGCACCTAGTCTCGAGAACCAGATCACGCCGCCAAAAGGAACGACCGAGCGGCACGACTGATCGGCATCTCGCCGGTCCGGAGTCCTGAGGGGGACATCATGACCAGCTCACTCATCAATCGCCGCACTGCACTGGCCGGCCTCGGAGTCTTTGCGCTCGCCGGCTGCAGCTTCTCCTTCGGTGACGAGAAGAAGTCTCCGCGCGAGAACGAGGAAGAGAAGAAGGAGAAGGAGAAGGAGAAGACTGAGGAATCTGAGGAAGGCGAGGACTCCACCTCCGAGGAGGAGGACGACTCGACCACCGAGGAGGAGGCCGACGAGGAAACGGATCCCGAGGAGGAGGACGAGGACACCGACTCCGCGGCCGGGGCCGAGGGCGTCGAGGTCCCGATCGGCCTCTCTTTCACGGATGAGGAGCTGGGCGATGAGTTCTCGATCATCTCGGTCAAGCGGGACATGCCCTCCGAGTCGGCCGCGGGTCGGATCGAGGATGGCTGCGAGGTGTTCTGGCTCCAGATCGAGTTCTCTCCCACCGGCGAATGGGGCGGGGCGCTGTCCACCAACGAGTTCTACATCGATGACGAGGGCGAGGCGCAGAACGCCAGCAGCGCCATGGCCGACGAGATCAAGGCCGCGGGCCTGACCCCGATGAATCTGCCCGCCCGCCGCGACGGTGAGACCGGCCCGATCTGGATGGCGTTCGCCACCTGGGGCCAGCGCCAGGAGACCTACTCTGCCGCCTACATCCGTCCGGCCACCGAGGTGATCGGCGAGGACCGCACGCTGCCGGAGTTCCGCTACGAGTTCGAGATCCCGGCGGCCTGACCCGCTGCCCTCGTGCTGCGTCACGTCTCTTCCCACGGGGAGAGGCGCGAAGCAGCGCGGGACCGCGAGCTGTCCCGGCTCACTCTCGATGAGACCCGGTTCGACGTCGGCCTCGCGATCGCGCTCACCGAGGCGATCCACCAGGGCGGACCCGGGGAGGACGCCCCCACCCGACGGATCAGCCCACGGGCTGACCGCCTCGCCCCTGCCGTCGGATGTGCCGCCGGTGCGCCGCGGCGGAGGGTGGAGTCATGAGAAACGCGACCATCTCCACCAGCCGCACCCGAGCCTCTGCCGACCACCTCATCGACTACCGCCCGCTCCCCGCCACCTGGGGTGACCGCGATGCCCTGCGCGCCGTGCGCGCCGCGAAGGTCCGCGCCGCCGGTCACGGCCAGGACCCCAGCACCGTGCAGCTGTCGGCGCCGCCTGAGGGATCACGCCACTCACTTGCCAGATCGTGAAGTCACCAATAGGCTTTCCTTCATGGAAACCAACTCGTCGGACAGGGACAGCGCCGCGGCACCTCCGCCCACCTCCGAGGAGGCGCGCGCGGCGCTGGAGGTGCTGGACACCGATGCCTCGCAGCTCGCCGGACGACTGGTCTCGCCGTGGTGGTATCACCTGATCCTCGGCGCACTGGTGGCCGCGGCGCTCGGCGCTCAGGCGCTGCCCGGGGTCCCTGCAGTCAGCGTGATCGTGATGGTCATCATCTGGATCCCCGTCATGATGCAGTCCTATACCAGCCGCTACCGGATCTCCATGACTCGGCCCGCAGGCCCTCGCAGCAAGCGCATGCTGCTGCTGATCCTGGCGGTGCTGGCGGTGCTGACGGGCTCCGTCGTGGTGCTGAAGATCGCCTCGCTCCTGCAGTGGTGGGTGCTGCTGCCGGCCGCTGTCGGCTTCGTCGCGACCGTGATGCTGGGGCGGCGGTACGACGCGGTGCTGCGCTCCGAGATCGCCGACCCCGCCGCCGAGCAGCGATGAGCGGGCCGACCACCTCCCAGCAGGGGAGAGAACCCGCCCCGGCGTTCCACGAGCTCATCCACGCTCCGGTGCGCCTGCGGATCTGCGGTCTCCTGCGCCCGGTGGACGAGGTCGAGTTCGCGGTGCTGCGCGACACCCTGCAGCTGAAGGACGCGAACCTCTCGAAGAATCTCAGACTGCTGGCCGATGCGGAGCTGGTGTCGCTGCGCAAGGAGTTCTCCCCGGTGCGCAACGATGCCCGTCGGCTGACCTGGGTCTCGCTCACCGACGCCGGGCAGTCGGCACTGAGTGCACACCTGGCCGCGCTGCGCGCGATCGCCGAGGGCGACCCCGACCTAGGATCACGGCCATGACCGATCGTCCTGTCCTGGCCCGACTGGCCGGCGAGCGCACCGATTACCTCGCCGGGTCGCTGCCCGACGACGCCCCGGCGGATCCGCTGGCGCTGCTGGACATCTGGCTGGCGGAGGCCTTCGCCCATCGCCAGGAGCACGGCGACCTGCCGGAGCCCTCCGCCGTGGTGCTCTCCACCCTGGCGATCGAGCCGGACGGCACGCCCCAGCCCCGCTCCCGCACCGTGCTGCTGAAGGCGCACGACGCAGACGGCTTCGTGGTCTTCACGAACCTGGACTCGGACAAGGGCCGCGAGGTCGCCGCGACACCGCGGGCCGCGCTGCTGCTGCCCTGGTATCCGCTGCAGCGTCAGGTGCGGGTCGAGGGGACGGTCCAGCAGGTCTCCGCCGCCGAGTCCGATGCCTACTGGGTGCAGCGTCCCCGCGGCTCGCAGCTGGGAGCCTGGGCCTCGCATCAGTCACGATCGATCACCTCGCGCGAGGCGCTCGAGGCCCAGTACGCCGAGGTCGAACAGCGGTTCGTGGGTGCTGCGGTCCCGCGACCGTCGTTCTGGGGCGGACTGCGGGTGCGGCCCCAGTCCCTGGAGTTCTGGCAAGGGCGCCCGCACCGCTTCCACGACCGGATCCTCTACACGGCGCGGGCCGACGGCACGTGGGAGCGGCACCGATTGCAGCCCTGAGCGGTGACC
This sequence comes from Brachybacterium sp., assembly GCA_030457675.1. Lineage (GTDB taxonomy): Bacteria > Actinomycetota > Actinomycetes > Actinomycetales > Dermabacteraceae > Brachybacterium. Next base: position 3,722 of record JAKDUN010000144.1, read on the forward strand.
GGCGCACGACGCATCGGAGAACATCCGAGGAAGACTCGACGCCCCCGTTCGTCGGGCCCCGCGACCTGCCTACGGTGACGACATGCACATCGAGACCAGACACCCGCCCGTCGGGCGCGCCCCTGACTCCGACCAGGAGCTGCGCTTCCGCCACACGCTGCCAGGGCCCATGGAGGACATCTGGCGGCGCCTGCTCACCGAATGGCTCCCGCAATGGCTCGACGTGGACTCGATCCCCCAGATGGTCGGAACCCCGCTGCGCCGCGGAGGGAGCGTGCGCGGAAAGGTGATCGGCTGCTATACGGGCCGTCGACTGCGCACCCGGTGGATCCCCGCGAGCCTCACCGAGGAGACGATCCTCCAGGTCACGCTCATGGACGCCGCGCTCCTCGAGGTCGGCCCGCCCGGGGTCGTGCTCGAGATCCAGCAGGAGGACCTGCCCGGCCCCGCCGCGCGCGAGGACCTGCTCGCGCACTGGACCGCAGTGTTCGACGGGCTCGATGCCGCCGGCGCCGGTGCACGCTGATCGGGGCCCTGCGGGGCGGGCCGGGTCACGCCGCCCTCACTTCTCCTCGACCGGATACGTGAGCGCGCCCTCGCCCTCGGGGATGGCGGCGTGCTCGCGCAGCGTCTCGAGCCGGGCGACGTCGATGTCGACCGGGCCGTCGATCCCGGCGACGGTGCCATCGAAGCGCAGCTGCCACACCGCCCAATCCTCCTGAGAGGGGCGCTTCTCGGCGGCGAAGAGCCAGTCCGGACGGGAGTCGGTGACCGGCAGACCGTAGTGGGTCCGCCACTCGGAGGAGGAGTAGACGACCAGGCGGCGGCCCCAGGCCTCCTCGACCACGGCGGTGAAGGCGTCGATCTCGGCCTGGACCGCGCTCGCCTCGGGCAGCTCCTCGCAGGCACCGTCGAACTCGAGATCGAGGGCCGGGGGCAAGGCGGAATCGACCGGCGGGGCGGCGGTCAGGAAGTCCTGGGCCTGCTTCTCGCCGGAGGAGCACAGGGTGAAGTAGTGATACGCGCCGGGCGTGATCCCGGCGGCGCGGGCACCGTCCCAGTTCGTGCGGAAGTGGGAGTCGGTGAAGCCGGCACCCTCGGTGGCCTTGATATAGGCGAAGCCGACGCCGTCGGCGCTGACCTGCGGCCAATCGATGTCCTGCTGGTGGCTGGAGACATCGATGCCCATCACCTCGCCGGGCATGAGCATGCTCTCGCCCGGCAGGTTCCCGAGCACCGCGGCCTCGCCCGGCGTCGCCGGAACCGACATCGCGGCGTCGTCGGCCTCGAAGGGGGCCCGCTCGCTGAACGCCTCTCCGTCACCCCCGCCACGCAGCGCTCCGATCACTGTCGCGGTGCAGCCGCCGACGATCAGCAGCAGCACGAGCACGAGCCCGCCCGCGACGAGTTGACGTCGACGGACCTGCTCAGGTGTGAATCGGGGCACGCTGGGACGGTACCCGAGGCGGCGGCGCAGACGGGGGACGACGTGCCGAGCACGGGTGAACAGCCGTCCCGCTCAGTGAGTATGCCCAGTGAGCACGTGTGCCCAGTAAGCAGATGTGCCCGGTCAGCGACTGTGTCCGGTCGCGTCGGCGGATGGATCCTGACGCGTCGGCGGGTGGATCCTGACGCGTTCGCAGATGGGCTCTGACGCGTCAGCGGGCGAACAGGCTCGCGAAGGCGCGCAGCAGGCGAGGCGGATGATCGGCGTTCTCCCCGCGCAGAGCCGCGAAGACGTCCTCCATCTCGTCGGGCGAGAAGTAGCCGTTGTCGCGATAGGCGCGGGCACGCTCGATGATCGAGGGGATGTCCAGCTCGGGATGGAACTGGGTCGCGTACTGCCGGGTGCCCACGCGGAACATCTGCACCGGCGAGGTCCTCCCGGAGGCGAGCACCGTGGCGTGCGCCGGCAGGGTGTTGATGGCCTCCTTGTGGCCGACCAGTCCGGTGAAGGTCTCCGGCAGACCGGCCTCACGGATCAGCGGGTCCTGCTGGCCGGCCCCGGTGAGGGTGACGTCCACGGCGCCCAGCGGCTCTCCGTGGACCTTGTCGATCAGGGCACCCTGATGGGTGCCGAGGGTGCCGATCCCGTAACAGGCTCCCAGGAAGGGGATGTCGTGGGAGACCACCTGGTCCAGCACACGGAAGATCTCGGCCTCGGCCCGTACCTGCGCCTCGGACTTGCTCTCGACCGGATCGGAGACGGTGAAGGGGCTGCCGCACAGGATGATCCCGGAGATGTCCTCGGCGCGCAGGTCGGGGAACGGGTCGCGATCCAGACGAGCCCAGAGCAGCTGGTCCTCCGCGAGTCCGGTGAAGCCGAGCACGGCGGCGCGCTCGGTGGCGGCGACGTCGTCCTCGGGACGGGTAGCGATCTGCACGAACGGTTTCACGAGGGTGATGCTAACCGCCCCGGCCGGGAGGTCCCGCCCGTAGCCTGCACAGGCGAGAGCTGACCTCGGAGGAGACGCCATGCCCCTGCCCCTCACCGTGCCATGCCCCACCGTGCCATGACCGGGATCGTCGCCGGCCATCCCGTGCCGCCGCGCCTGGCCGAGGGCACGGATCCCGGCCTGATCGCGTGGCGCGTCCGGCTGCCGGGCCTGGTGGACGAGCTGCTGGAGCGGTGGAACCTGAGCGCCGGCGCCCCGTTCCTTCCCGGCGGCTCCAGTGCCTGGGTGGCGCCGGTACGGGACGGCGACGGTGTCGAGCGGGTGCTGAAGGTGGCCTGGGCCCACGACGAATCCCGTGATGAGGCCGCGGGGATGGCTGCCTGGCAGGGTCTCGGCGCGGCGCGCACGCACCGGCACGAGCGTCGGGGCAGGACCGTGGCGCTGCTGCTGGACCGGGTGCGTCCGGGGATCTCGCTCGCTGAGCAGCTGACCTGGCCGGAGCGGGATGAGGTGGTCGCCGCGATAGCCCGTCGGCTGTGGAGGCCGCCGAGCGAGCTGGTCGGTGCGGAGGCCGCTGCCGGCTTCCGGCCGCTGAGCCGGATGTGCGCGTGGTGGGCCGACGCGGCGCAGCAGCGCGCGGACACGGGACGCTCCCCGCTCCCCCGGGACCTGGTGGAGCACGGTCTGCGGCTGTTCCGCGAGCTGCCTGCGCAGTGGGACGGCGACGCCGTGCTGCTGGCCACCGATCTGCATCCGGGCAACGTTCTCTCCTCGGGCGGTGAGGCGACGGCCACGGACGGTGCGACCACGGACGGGACCGGACGGCAGTGGGTGCTCATCGATCCGAAGCCGTACGTGGGCGATCCGCACTACGACGTGCTGCAGCACATGCTCAATGATCCGGATCGTCTGCGGTCTCAGCCCGGTCCCTTCGCCGAGCGGATGGCGGAACTCGCCGGACTGGACCCGTCTCGGGTGCGCCGGTGGCTGCTCGCCCGGTGCGTGCAGGAGGCCGGGGTGCTGGAGGCTGC